>NZ_JQNI01000002.1:2432500-2475000 GCF_000745175.1 Deinococcus sp. YIM 77859 | reverse complement strand
CGCGTCAGCCTGCCCAACGTGCCGGGCGGCGTACAGCTCCCGCCGGACGGACGGCCCATCCTGCTGCTGCCGGACGCCGGAACCCACGGCGGATACCCCACGCCGTTGGTGGTGGCGAGCGCGGACCTGCCCGTCCTCGGGCAACTGCGGGCCGGGGACCGCGTGACCTTTCGGGAGGTGACGCTGAGGCAGGCGCACGCGGCGCTGAGGCAGCAGGAACGGGACGTGCGTCAGGCAGAGGCGGCCCTGCGCCGGTGGTACGCCAAGCACACGGAGCCCTACACTGAAAGGACATGACCCCGCCGAGGAGGACGAGGTGACGCGCCGCCAGAAACGCCCTGACAGCCCCGAGGAGGAGACGAGCCGCCTGCGCTCGGCAGCGCAGCGACTGACCGAGGCGGTGCGGCGTGACCCGCGCGTGCAGGACGCGGCGGAGAGTTTGCGGGAACGCGCCCGGATGTGGCGTGAGACGGCCCGCAGCCGCGCCGACCTCCACCTTGAAGAGTTGGTGGAGCGCCGCTACCGGGGACAGCCGCCCGAGGCCCTCGGTGCGCTGCTCGCCCAGCGCCGCCGCGAACGGGAGGACCGCGCTGCTCGGCTGCGAGCTCGGCGGGCGCTGCTGGCCCTGGCCGAAACGCCCGAGCAGCGCCGAGTCCTGACCCGCGTGGCGGAGGCCACCCCGTGGGCAGGCGGGGAGGAGGCGGAGGTGCGCTATACCCTGCTGCTCGACGAGCTCGCCCCGTCAGGGAACGCAGAGGCGGAGATGGCCGTGCACCGCGCCATCTGGACGCTCGCCGAGCGCCGCGTGCTCGCCGTCTCCCCGCACGGGGTGGTCACCGCCTGCCCGCTACGGGTGTTGCCCGAGCGCGCGAGCTAAAGCCAGCTTGAACGCCTATCCTGCCCCCATGCACCGCATCGACCTCAATGCCGACCTCGGCGAGGGCAGCCCGCACGAGCCCGCCATCATGCCGTACGTCTCCAGCGCGAACATCGCCTGCGGAGGCCACGCCGGGGACACGGAAACCATGCGGGACAGCCTGCGTCTCGCCGCCCGGCACGGAGTGGCGGCGGGCGCTCACCCCAGTTTTCCCGACCGTGAGGGCTTCGGGCGCAGAGCCATGCACTTTCCCCCCGCTGAGGTCACCGCCTTTGTCCGCGAGCAGATCGAGACGCTCAAGGCGGTCGCGGCCCGCGCGGGCGTCCGCCTGCACCACGTGAAGCCCCACGGCATGCTCTACAACATGGCTGCACAGGACGCGGCGCTGGCGGGAGCGATTGCGCGGGCCGCCGCCGCTTCCGGCCTGCCCCTCTTCTTCGGGCTGGCGGGCGAGGCGTCGGTGATGCTGCGCGAGGCGCAGGCGCTGGGGCTGACGCCCGTGGGCGAGGGCTTTGCGGACCGGGGCTACGCGCCGGACGGTACGCTGTGGCCGCGCGGCCAGGCGGGCGCCCTGCTGCCGCACGCCCAGGCCGCCTTGCAGGGGGTGCGGCTGGCCCGCGAGGGCGTGGTCACGGCGGTTACGGGGGAAGAGGTGCGGGTCCCTGCCCAGACCCTCTGCCTGCACGGGGACGGGCCAGAAGCGGCCAACCTCGCCCGGAGCCTGCGGCGGGCGCTGGAGGCGGCGGGGGTGCGGGTGGTGGCTCCGGGCCTTTAGCCCGGCCAGCTCACGGTGGTGGGCGGCGGCACGAGGGCCGCGTGCATCTCCGTCGCATAGCGGTCGGTCATTCCGGCGATGAAGTCGCAGACGGCGCGGGGCAGGCCGTCCACCTCAGCGCGGGCACGGACCACGGGCGGCAGCATGGACGGGCGGGCGAGAAAGGCGGCAAAGAG
Source organism: Deinococcus sp. YIM 77859 (assembly GCF_000745175.1). Taxonomy (NCBI): domain Bacteria; kingdom Thermotogati; phylum Deinococcota; class Deinococci; order Deinococcales; family Deinococcaceae; genus Deinococcus; species Deinococcus sp. YIM 77859. The sequence goes on along the minus strand of NZ_JQNI01000002.1, from coordinate 2,473,172 downwards.
CGTCTGGAGGAGCCGGCTGGCCTGCTCCACCTGCATCTCGACGCGCCAATGACGGTACAGGTTCTCGCGCAGAAAGGCACTCGTCTCCCGCAGCCGCTCGCGCATGGGGGCACTGTAGGTGATCAGACGTTCGGGGTGGGCGCGCACCGCGGCCGCGCTGGTCACGCCGCTGGCCCGAATCGCAGCGTCGCTGGCCGCCGTGAGATCCTGAATCAGCCACCCCAGCAGTTCACGGTGTAGGGTACGGCGGTCACGCTCCGTGAGCTGCGGCGACTGCGGCGGCACGCGGGCGAGCAGTTCCTGCCACAGCGGCAGCTCGGCAAGGTGTTCGGGGCTCAGCAGCCCGCTGCGCAGCCCGTCGTCCAGGTCGTGGGCCGTGTAGGCCAGGGCGTCGGCGGCGTCTACAAGCTGCGCTTCCAGGCTGGGCGGCCCCAGCCCCGACCGCTCGTGCTTGTTCAGGCCGTCCAGCGTGTCGAGCGTGAGGTTGAGTCCCGGAAAGTCGGGGTAACGGTCTTCCAGCCGGGTCACGATGCGCCGCGCCTGCGTGTTGTGATCGAAACCGCCCTCCTCCTCCATCAGCGCGTTCAGCACTCGCTCGCCCGCGTGTCCGAAGGGGGGGTGTCCCAGGTCGTGTCCCAGGGCGATGGCCTCCGCCAGCGTCTCGTTCAGGCCGAGCGTCAGCGCGACCGAACGGGCCACCTGACCCACCTCCAGGGTGTGGGTCAGGCGGGTGCGGTAATGGTCCCTCGGCGCATTCAGGAACACCTGCGTCTTGTATTCCAACCGGCGAAATGCCGTGGTGTGCAGAATACGGTCACGGTCTTTCTGAAAGGCGGTGCGCGTCGCGCTTTCGGGCTCCGGATACGCCCGCCCACGCGAATGCGCGCTCAGGGTGGCATAGGGCGCGAGCGTGGCGGCTTCACGTGCCTCCAGGTCGGCGCGGGTGAACATGGGGGGATTCTCGCAGAGCGCCGCGCAGGAGGGCAGAGAGCGAAAGCTTAACGTGCCCCCCTACCCCGCCCGCTTCAGCTTCCCGTTGCGTTTGGCCCAGCTCTCGGCGCGTCCGAACACGAACAGGCCCAGCGGAATGGTGATCAGGCCGAACAGCAGCAGGATGCCCAGTTCCGGCAGCACGCCCGCCAGGGTCACGCCGGGCTGGATCTCATCCCCGGTCCCGTTCACACCCAGAATCTTGCGGCAGGCGTTCAGGGCGTAGGTGGCGGGCGAGAGGGCGCTCACCGGCTGGAGCCAGGCGGGCAGCACGCTGACGGGGTAGTACACACCGGAAATCAGCAGGAACACGGCCTGGATGATGTTGGTGGCCTGCGCGCCGTTCTCGGTGCTCATGACCGGCAGCACCGCCGCCATCAGGCCGATCCCCATAAAGCCCAGGCTGGCGACCATGAACACGGCCAGGCACTCCAACACCTGCGTGAAGCTGGCTCCGATGTCCACGAACAGGCCCATGAACAGGAACACCAGCACGCCGCGCAGCAGCGCGTAGGCCCCCGCGAAGAGGCTCACGCCGACCAGATGCGTCAGGCGGCTGACCGGGGCCATAAAGGTGTATTCGATGGTGCCTTCCCAGCGTTCATAGCTGATGCTGTTGGCGATCTCGCCAAAGAGGCGGCCCAGGAAAGACCACATCACCGCCCCCAGCAGGAGCGTGAGGGTCAGGCGGGGGCTGCCCGCCGCCACGCCGATCAGCATGATGCTGGCCGCCGACACCATGTCGTAGAAGGTAAAGACCAGCACCCACGACCAGTAGCGCCGGGTGAGGTGAAAATCGCGGAACACAAAGGCCCAGGCCGCGCGGAGCTGGTGGGCGAGGGTGCCGGGCGTGGTACGCGCCGGATCGGGGACGGGGGTGGGGGGCATGGTCACGGTTTCTCCTCGCTTTGTTCTGCCAGGTTCTCGCCAGTGAGCTCGATAAAGGCGTCCTCCAGGCTCTTGCCCGGCCCGGCCAGGGCGCGCAGCTCATCGGGCGTGCCCTCGGCCACGAACCGGCCACCCGAGAGAAAGGCGATGCGGTCACACAGCCGCTCGGCTTCCGGCATGTCGTGGGTGGTCAGGATGATGGTGGCGTCGTGAACGTCGCGCAGTTCCAGCACGAATTCCTGCACGTCGCGCCGACTCTTGGGATCGAGGCCGGTGGTGGGCTCGTCCAGCAGCACAACCACCGGGCTGGTCAGAAATGCACGGGCGATGGCGACCTTCTGCTGCATCCCGCGGCTCATCTCCTCCAGCGGCTCGTAAAAGGCTTTCTCCTTCAGGCCCAGGCGCCTCAGGGTGCTCAGCGCGCGTTCCTCCGCCACGTGGGGTGCCAGGCCGTAGAGCTGCGCGGAGTACAGCAGGTTCTCGCGGGGCGAGAGCTTCTTGTAGAAGGCGGCGTCCACCGACACGCGGTTGAGCAGTCGCCGCACCTGCGCCTCATCGCGCACCACGTCCAACCCGAAGATGGTGACGCGGCCCGCATCGGGAATCAGGAGGGTGCTCATCGCGCGGATCAGGGTGCTCTTGCCGCTGCCGTTGGGGCCCAGCACGCCGTAGATCTCGCCGCGGCGCACCCCGAAGGTCACGCCGTCTACCGCCCGACTCTCGCTGAAGCGGGGGCGCAGCAGGGTGCCGCCCACCCTCTTGCGAAATCCCTTGACAAGCTGCTGCACGTCGATGGCGAGGGGGCGCCCGGTCAGGTCGCGGGGCACGGAGGACGGGGCGGCTTCCGCCGCAGGCGGGACGTTCAGGGTCACAGGAACCTCCGGGTTGGGGGCAGGCGAGGAGGCGGGCCCCCGCAACGTGGGGGCGCGTGGCGGACGAACTCAGCGCCGCTTCGTCATGCTCCAGTGCCTCGCATCACCCTCACCCTACCCCCACCCAGACGGGGAGGCGATACGCCGAACGGCGGAGGCGGGAGGTTCCGTTCTCGCCCCGCAACAGCGCTACAGTGCCTGCATGGGCAAGACCAACCCCGACACCCAGGTGATCTATGACGGGCACGTCGTGCGGCTAGAAAAGCTGGAGGGCAAGTGGGAAGTGGTGCGTCACGCGGACGCAGTCGCGATTCTGGCCCTGAACGAGGCGGGCGAAATGCTGCTCGTGCGCCAGCGGCGCCGGGCGATCGGGGGAGTGACGCTGGAGGCCCCGGCGGGCCTGATCGACCCGGGCGAGACTCCTGAGGCCGCCGCCCGGCGCGAGCTTCAGGAGGAAGTGGGCTTGGACGGCGACATGACGCTGCTGACCCGCTTCTACTCCAGCCCCGGCTTCTGCGACGAGGAACTGTACGTCTTCGAGGCGCGCAACCTGCGCGAGAGCCGGCTTCCCCACGACGAGGATGAGGAGATCGAGGTGACGTGGCTGCCGCCCGAGCAGGTGCTGGGCGGCCTGCGAGACGGCACCCTGCAAGGCAGCGCGAGCACCGTGACCGCCGCGCTCTTCGGCGTGCGCCGCCTGGCGGGGGACAGGCAGTGAAAACCTACGTCTCTCCCAGCCAGCGCCCGGACACGGAGACGGTGGTCGCCGTGGGCTCCTTTGATGGGGTGCACCTGGGGCATCAGGCACTTCTTGCGCAGCTCAAGGCCAAGGGCCGCGAGCACAAGGTGCCGACCGTCGTCTATACCTTCGACCCGCCCACGCGCGTGCTGACGCAAGGCGCCCAGTTCCTGTCCACCCTGCCCGAGAAGCTGGAGCTGCTCGCCCACTACGGCATCGACGAGACGGTCGCTGTGCCCTTTACCACCGAATTTGCCGCCCGTCCCAAGGAAGCCTTTCTGGAAGACCTGCGTGCCCTGCGCCCCCGCGCGCTTGTGGTGGGAGAAGACTTTCACTTCGGCCGGGGGCGAGCAGGGGGAGTCGCCGACCTGCGCGAGGTGGCGCGCGAGGTGGTGGCCCTCCCCATGCACCAGCTTGGCGGTGAGGACATCAAGAGCACGCGAATTCGCGAGTACCTGAAAGCGGGTGACGTGGAGGGCGCCGCGCGGCTGCTGGGCCGCTCCTACGGCGCGCAGGGCGTGGTGGTGCCAGGGGACCGCCTGGGCCGCCGCCTGGGCTGGCCGACCGCCAACCTCCGGGTGCCGGAAGGCAAAGCCCTTCCGCTGGGTGTGTTTGCGGTCATTGCCCGCACTGAGCGGGGACCACACAACGTCCAGCGCTGGCACGGCATGGCCAACGTGGGGTTTCGCCCCACCGTGGACGGTACCGAGCGCCGCTTTGAGGTTCACCTCTTTGACTTCGAGGGTGACCTCTACGGTGAGGAACTGGACGTCCAGTTCTTCGCCCGGCTGCGCGGCGAGCAGAAGTTCAGCGGCCTGGACGAACTCAGGGCGCAGCTCGCGCGGGACGCCGAGGCAGCGCGAGCCGCCCTGCGGGACGTGCGGTAGGGCGTCCTGCCGCCAGAGGAGGCCGGGCTGGGGCATGTGACCACCCACGCCAGGACTACCCTGAGCGCATGACCGGCACAGTCTCTGCCCTCGAGCTGGGCTATTCCTTCTGCCCGAACGACACCTTTATCTTCTACGCACTGCACGCCGGGCGGGTGCCCGCACCTCTACCGGTGCGCGAGGTGCTGGAGGACGTGCAGACGCTGAACGAATGGGCGGCAGCGGGCCGCCTCCCCATCACCAAGATCAGCTACCGAGCGTACTTTGAGGTGATGGACCGCTACGTCGCCCTGCGCTCGGGGGGCGCGCTGGGCCGCGGCGTGGGGCCACTGGTGGTGGCGCGGGAGGCCCTGGGTGACCTGAATGGGCGCCGGGTGGCCTCACCGGGGGCGCTCACGACCGCCGAACTGCTGCTGCGCCTCGTCTCCCCCGGGGTGCGGCCGGTCCGCATGCGCTACGACGAGGTGATGCCCGCCGTCGCGCGTGGGGAGGTGGACGCTGGACTCATCATCCACGAGTCGCGCTTCACGTACCCGCAATACGGCCTGATGCGGCTCCTGGACCTTGGCGCGTGGTGGGAAGGCGAGACGGGGTTGCCCCTCCCGCTGGGCGCGATTCTGGTGCGGCGCGACCTGCCGCAAGACGTGCAGCGCGGCCTGAATGCCGCCGTTCGGGCCAGCCTGGAGTACGCGTATGCCCATCCGCAGGAACCGATGAACTACATCCGCCGGCATGCCCTGGAGATGAGTGATGACGTGATGCGCGCGCATATTGATCTGTACGTCAATGGCTTGAGCCTGGACGTGGGCGCGGAGGGCGAGCGGGCCGTGCGCGAACTGCACCGCCGGGCGGTGGAGGTGGGCGCCGCACCGCCCTCGAACCTGCCACCCTTTGTGGATTTGGCCTAAAGCCTACCCGTTAAGAAAAAGCTGAGAAGGTAAGCGGGAGAAAGGTCAGCCCTTTTTCGGGCATGTGATGCTGCCCGGCGGAGGACTAGACCCCATGCGTGGATCCCTGCTTGTTGCCCTGACGGCGGCGCTGGCTGGCCTGGGGGCCGTGCTGGCCCAAGGCTCAGCGCCCCCGACCGGCCCCGCTCAGACGACCATTCCCACCCCGCGCCCGCTCCCTGCTCCCGAGCCGCCCGTCAGTGCCACGGTCACCCGCAATGAACCGCGCGCCCTGGGCTTTACCCCCGACAAGCTGGCCCGACTGAAGGTTCCGGCGGGCTTTCAGATCAAGGTGATGGCGACGGGCCTCGGCAACGCGCGGATGCTGCACGTGATGCCTGACGGCGGGATCTACCTCACCCGGCGTGCCCAGAACGACATCTGGTACCTCAAGGACGTGAACAAAGACGGCCTCTTTGACGCGGGTGAGCGCCGGATGGTCGCGCAAAACCTCCGGCTGGTGCACGGGCTGGACGTCAAGGACCGCAAGCTCTACGCCGTGGGCGAAAAGACGATCTGGGTGATGGACATGGCGCAGGACGGCAGCCTGGGCGTGCCGCGCGTCTTTGCCGACGGCTTTCCCGACGCCGGGCAGCACCCCGCGCGGGGACTGAAGTGGGGGCCAGACGGCTACCTCTACGCGTCTTTCGGCTCCACCAACAATGACACGCCCACCCAGAACCCGGAGGAGGCGAGCATCCTGCGCATTCGCCCGGACGGGCAGTGGCGCGAAGTGTACGCGCGGGGCCTGCGCCACACCATCGGCTTTGGGTGGCATCCGGTCACTGGGGTCTTCTACGGGATGGACCAGGGCAGCGACTGGCACGGTGACAACCTGCCGCCCGAAGAGTTGAACGTGCTTCAGCGCGGGCGCAACTACGGCTGGCCCTTCTGCTACGGTGACCGCCGACCCGATCCCTACACCAACTCCAGCCAGCTTCCCGGCCGGATCACCAAGGCCGAGTACTGTTCCCTCACCCAAGGGAGCCTGCTCAACTACACGGCACACGCTGCGGCCATCGGCCTGACCTTCTACACCGGCACCCAGTTCCCCGCCGAATACCGCAATGACGCCTTTGTCGCCTTCCGGGGGTCCTGGAACCGCTCGGCCCCCAGCGGCTACGAGATCGGCCGTATCAACTTTGACGCGGGGAACCGCCCCACCGCCATCGAGCCCTTTGTCACCGGCTTCGTGTACCAGGAGGGCGGCGAGTGGAAGCAGTTCGGGCGAGTGGCGGGCGTGGCGACGTACACGGATGGCAGCCTGCTCTTTACGGACGACCAGAGCGGCGTGATCTACCGCGTGCTGTACACCGGAGGCCAGCAATGAAGCTTCAGACCAAGCGTTCCCTCGCCCTGGCGACACTCGCCCTGGGCGCAGCGGTGGCGGGCGGGGCCGGTGCCCCCATGACGATGGCCCCGGCGAGCACCCCCCTCAGCGCGACAGCCACCCTGCGGGACCCCGCCGGACAGGTGCTGGGCACCGCCCGCTTCGTCCCGCAGGGGATGGGAGTACAGGTCACCGTGGAGGTGCGCGGTCTGACGCCGGGCCAGCACGGGATGCACGTCCACGAGTACGGGCGCTGCACCCCCGGCGTGGACGAGGCGACGAATACCGTCGTGCCCTTTGGCGGAGCGGGCGGGCACTTTGACCCCGGCATGAGCAAAAACCACGACGACCCGCAGGCAGACAACACGTACGGGCACGGCGGCGACCTGCCCATGCTGAACGTGGACGAGGGCGGGGTGGGCCGCGCCAGCTTCACCACCGACAAGATCAGCCTGAGTGGGATGAACGGTGTCCTGAACCGCACCCTGGTGGTCCACGCCCGTCCCGACGACTACAAGACCGACCCGGCGGGGATGTCGGGCGCCCGTGAGCGCTGCGGCGTGATCGTGCGTGACACCTTGAGGGCGACCGACTACACCCTGCCCGGTGCCCAGGACTTCCCGGAGGGCGTGGCCTACGACGCCCGCCGGGGCGTGATCTACACCGGCAGCGCGGTGAACGGCACCATCTACGCGATCAACGCGGCAACCGGGGCCGTCCGCAAGTTCCAGGAGGGCGGGGCGCTGGGCCGTCAGGCCGCGCTGGGGCTGAAGGTGGACGGGCAGGGCCGCCTGTGGGTCGCGGGTGGGGCACAGGGCACGGTGAGCGTCCTCACGCCGGACGGGATGACCCTGAAGGTCCTCCAGACGCCCCCGTCACCCAGTCCCTACATCAACGACCTCACGCCCGCGCCCGACGGCAACGTGTACGTGACCGACTCCACCCGTCCGGTCATCTTCCGGGTAGACCGCAACCTCAACCTGACCGCGTGGCTCGACCTCGCCGGGACGCCGGTCAAGTACGGCCCCGGCATCAACCTCAACGGAATCACGGCGACCCCGGACGGGCGCTCGCTGCTGGTGGTGCAGACGAACACGGGCGAGCTGTGGCGCATCGACCTGCGCACCAAAGCCGTGCGCCGGGTGATGACGGGCCTGATGAGCGGCGACGGCCTGCTTCTCGACGGCCGCACCCTCTACGTGGCCCGCAACAGGGATGGGGTCGTGAGCAAGGTGAGCCTCTCGGCGGATTACGGAACGGGACAGCTCGTCGCAGAAGAACCCGTGCGCGGCCTGCGCTTTCCGGCCACGCTGGCGCTGGTCGGCGGTGACCTCGTGGTGACGCAGGCGCAGCTCGACCGGCTGATGGCGGGGACCCCCCCGGAAACTCCTTTCCGGCTGACAAGGTTCCGAAAGTTCTAGGCGCGTGGTCAACAACCGGCGCGCGGAAAGAGCCCCGAAGACATTTTCGGGGCTTTTTCTCCTGGCCGCTCCTTATGGGGAGCCCCCACGCGCTGCGTTTACTTGTTTTGTGACAGCCGGTCCAACACCAGGCGGCTCACACTCTTGAGCGTCTCAAAGACGCCGTTTCCGGTGTGGGCGGTCGCCTCAAACAGCTGCAGTTCCTTTTTGGGGTCAACCACAGCGCGGATCATCTCGACGGGCAGCGCGCCCTCGATATCGCGCTTGTTGACCTGGAGAACGATGGGCACGTCACGGACGTCAATGCCGTACTCCGCAAGGTTCTCGCGCAGGTTGCGCATGCTTTCGGCGTTGGCGCGCAAGCGGTTGGGCGCAGAGTCGGCCACAAAGACGATCCCGTCTACGCCGCGCAGAATGAGCTTGCGGCTGGCGTTATAGAACACCTGGCCCGGCACGGTGTAGAGATGAAAACGGGTCTTGAAGCCCTGCACGGTGCCGAGGTCAAGCGGCAGAAAGTCGAAAAACAGGGTGCGCTCGTCTTCGGTCGCGAGGCTGACCATCTCGCCGCGCAGATGGGGAGGCACCTTGGAAAAGACGTGCTTGAGGTTGGTGGTCTTACCGGACATGCCGGGGCCGTAGTAGACGATCTTGCAGTTGATCTCGCGCGCCGCGAAGTTGATGGTGCTCATCTCTTTTCTCCCCCTTTAGCCCAGCAGGTCGTCCAGCAGGGCACTGGCGCCCTTGGAGAAGTCCTCGCTGAACTGCATGGGCGGCGCGTCCTGAAGCTCCTGAAGGATCGCGGCAACCTGCGCGATGGTCTTTTTGGTGTGGACTTTCACCCGGCCCAGCGGCACCGAGACGTCAAAGATCAGGGTGAGGAGGGCCTGGTCACCCACCGACTCCACGTATAGGGTGCCGTTCTCTCCCTGATGAATCTGCTCACTAAAGGTGCGCTCACCCAGCATGTTGGCAAGCGCTGCTGTCGCCGCAGCGTTGCTGGCCACAAGGGTCGCCACGCTGTCGAGGGCGGGCGGCCGAGGCGCCCAGAGGGCTTCTTTGTGCGAGAGCACAAACCCCTTGCGGTCGACGAGCAGGCAGTAGCGAACGCCGGTGGCCGCCAGCAGTTCTTCCAGGTGGCGGTCAACCCGGTCAAAGGCGTCGCCATACAGCGCGAGGGAAGGTTCAATCATGGCCAGGGCAGTATAGAAGCGGGTTTCACACGGCAATCTGACAAGCGAAGGGCCCTCACCCGGCAGCGGCCGAATGCGGGGTAAACTCCCGCGCGTGAACTCCGGACGGCTGGTATGGACGGCAGTGCTGGCGCTGCTCGCGGGGGCGGGGGCGCGTTCGGTCGCGATCGGCGGCGTGGTGCAGGCGGCAGCGGTGGAATCCAAAGTGCTTGGCGGCAGCGAGGCGCTGGCCGTCTGGACCCTTCCCCGCCTGGGGGTGGCCGTGCGCAACGACCCCCAGGACGTGCGTCTGTTGTACGGCGGGCGGGAACTGCGCTTTACGCCGGGCCGGGGCTGGCGGGCCGTAGGCTTCACTCTGCCCGCAGAGACCCGCCTCGGCACTCCAGAACTGGTGGGCGGCAGCCTGTATGTGCCGCTTGCAGCAGTCCGGCTGCTGGGCGTGCGGGTGGTGGTGGACGCACCGGACCTGCTGGATTTTGCCGCGCCTGCCGCCATCCCCCCCGAAACGCTGCCGCCCTCACCGGACGCTCCAAGCACCGGGAGCGCGTCTGCGCCTCCCCCGGTTGCGTTCCCCAGTGCCCATCTCGACACGGTACGGGTCAGCCGCACGATGTACCGCACGGTGGAGGTGCAGCGGGTGGTCTTGGAACTCAGCGGCCAGGTTCCGCACGAGGTGGTGCGCGAGTCGGGCGGCCTCCGGGTGATTCTGCCGGGCGTTCGCGCGACCCCTTCCCGGCAGACGCTGGCGAGCGGCGACATCCTCAGCATCGAGGCGGGGGGGCAGCAAAACCGCCCGCAGACCACCGTGCAGCTGTACACCGGCGGCGGCACCAGCGAGATTTTCACCCTGGAAAACCCCTACCGGGTGGTGATCGACACCACGACGCTGCTGAGCCGCAGCGTACCCCCGCCCATCAACACCGAGGCGCTGCCGGAGGGCGTCAGCTACCGCGTGCAGGGCGGACTGCACCTGCTGAGTTTTGACCCGGCCCGCTTTCAGCCGCGGGTCGTTACCGCACCCCTCGGAACGGCGCGGGATGTGGCTTCCCTGGTGCGGGAAGCGGGCGGTGTCGCGGGCGTCAACGGCGGGTACTTCGATCCGGTCAGCCGCCTCCCGGTTGACCTCGTCGCGGTCGGCGGCTTGATGACCGCGCCCAGTCTGGAAAAACGCGCGACGATCGGCTTCACGGCGCAGGGAAGCACGGTGTTCGGCTATCCTCGGCCCCGCTACGTGCTCCAGGGCTCTTTCGGCAGCGTCACGGTGAATACCGTGGGAACCAGGGTGCGGCGTGAGCTTCTGACCGCCTTTGTGGGGGACGGCCGCAACGCGGTGGGCGACACCGGGCTCACGACGCTGTACCTCACCCCGGGTGCGTCCACGGTCAGCCGCGTCACCACCGGACGGAACGTGCCGCCCCCCGGTACGCTCGCCCTCACCTTTGATCCGGCCCGCTTTCCGCAGCTGCCGCGAACCGCCGGAGCCCCCCTCACGACCACGCTGAACTGGCAGGCGGAGGACGCGCCCTGGAACGAGGTGCAGGATGCCCTGAGCGCCGGGCCGCTGCTGGTGCAGGGTGGGCGAGTCGCGCTGAATCCCCGCCGCGAAGCTTTTAACACCCTGTCGAGCGTCTGGCGGCCCACACGGCAGGTCGCTTTTGGGATGCTGGGCGAAAAACCCACCATCGCCTATCTGGAACACGGTACCCCGGAAGCTTTTGCCGCCGCACTCGCCGCCGCCGGAGTGCGTGACGCCGTGCGGCTCGACAGCGGTTCCAGCGCCACCGCCTACCTCACGGCCGGGTATGGGGACCTGGGCGGTTACCTGAATACCGTCTGGGGTCAACCGGTGCCCAACGCCATCGTGTTGGTGCCCAAGGTGCTGGGCGCCAGAAAATAGGCGCCGCTAACCGCGGACCTGGAGCCGCTCCATCAGCCGCACAAAGGCTTCCGCCGTCACCCGCACGTCGCCCAGCGAGCGGTGACGGCCCCCAGGCGCGAAGCTGAGGCCCAAGCGCCCGGCCAGCACGTCGAGGTTGTGGGTCCGCTCCTGGGGAAAGGCCCGGCGAGAAAGCTGCACGGTGCAGTACTCGGCGGGCGGCGCCCACACCAGGCCGTGCCGCCGAGCAGCGACGCGCATAAAGCTCCCGTCAAAGCCGATGTTGTGGGCGGCCACCGCCGAGTCACCCACAAAGTCCAGAAACTCGGGCAGCACCCGCGAGAGGTCCGGCGCGTCCTGCACCATCGCGTCGCTGATCCCGTGGACGCGCTGCGCTCGCCAGGGAATAGACAGCAGCTCGCCTGCCCCGTTCACCGGCCGCACCAGCGTCTCGAAGCGCTCGGCCTCCACCACCCGCCCGTCCACGACCCGCAGCGCGCCGATCTCCACAATGGCGTCCCGCTCGGGAGACAGGCCGGTGGTTTCCAGGTCGAACACGACGACATTCACGGACCCCAGGGTAACAGGCGCAGCGCCGGGGATGAGCCGTGCGGACCAACCAACCCCAGGTCTCCCGGGCTAGCCGGCCTCACCCGTCCCCTTCATCAACGCCGCAAGCGCCTCCTCCTTCCCCTTGGCTTCGACCTCGATCCAGGGCACGTCCCAGTAGGCACGGGGCACATGCGCGATCAGGTAGCTGTGCCGGCGGTCCTGGGGGCCCTGTAGACCGTTGGAGAGGTGAACCACCTGCCACTCAGGGGGGTGCCAGGTCCGGCGGGCCTGGAGCACCCACGCGCGCACACTGGGGTCTTCCTGATCGGGTAAGCCCTCGCGAACCACGTGATGGTGGGCGTCAAAGACAAAGGGCACGCCGGCCTGCTCACAGACGGGGAGGAGCTCGGCGGGGCCGTAGGCGCGCTCGTCGTTTTCCAGTCCCAGGCGCAGGCGGACAGCGTCGGGCAGGTCGGGAATCAAGGCGGCGAGGTCGGCTCCGCGCCCGCCCTTGCCACCGTGCAGAAGCAGGAGATTCCAGGTGGTGCGCTCAAAACCGAAGCGGTCGAGGGTCTCGGCATGCGCGGCAAGGGTGCGGAGGCTAGAGCGGCGCACCTCGGGCCGGTCACTGTTGAGCACGATGAACTGCTCGGGATGCATGAGCACACGAATCCCGGCCTCGCGGAAGGCCTGCCCGGCGGCCCGCAGCTGCGGCGCGAGGTGGTCCAGCACGGCCCGCCCGGTGTCATCCCCCTCCAGGTCGAACATCGGAAAGAGGCTGGAACTCAGGCGGTAGAGCCGAATGCCCCGGGCGGCACAGAAGGCGGCCGCCCGCTGCACCCGCGCCACGTTGTCGGCGTAGAGGTCAAGCAGTTTCGCCTCCCGCTCCGCAGGGGACAACACCTGATAGCGCGACAGGGTGATGGTGCGGAAGCGGATCTCTGGCCCGACCGTCAGGCAAACCAGGCCGTAGGCGGGGGCCCTCAAGCGCCTTCCCTTCCTGTCTCTCCCCAGCACATGGCTCACAGTCTGCGGCAGCGCTGGGGGCAAACCGTGGGAACAAGCGCAGTTTGCCTTTACCCTCGAAGGACTCCTGCTGGGGCTTTAGCTTGGGTGCCCCTCGAGCGCCGCGTGTGCCCAGAGCAGCAGCGCCTCTGTCTCGTCCCAGCCCACGCAGGCGTCGGTCACGCTCACGCCGGGCTGAAGCTGCGTGAGGTCGGCAGGGATGGGCTGCTTGCCGGGGCGCAGGTTGCTCTCCAGCATCAGCCCCTTCAGGGCCGTTTGCCCAGCAAGGCGCTGACCCAGCACGTCGCGCCAGACGAGGGCCTGGCGGGTGTGGTCCGAGCCGCTGTTGGCGTGCGAGCAGTCCACCATCACGGCGGGGATCAGACCGGCGGCGCGCATCAGCTCGGCAGCCTCCTGCACGAATGGAGGCGCGTAGTTGGGCCCCGATCGCCCGCCGCGCAGGATCACGTGCCCGTCGGGATTGCCCTTGGTGTGCACGATGCAGGCCCGCCCGTCATCGTCCACAGTGAAAAAGGCGTGGGGGTGACTCGCGGCCACAATGGCATCCACCGCGAGCTTGAGGCCGCCGCCGGTGCCGTTCTTGAAGCCCATCGGGGCGCTTACCGCGCTCGCCATCACGCGGTGGGTCTGTGACTCGGCCGTCCGTGCCCCCAGGCAGGCCCACGCCACCGCGTCAAAGAGGTACTGCGGCGCGAAGGGGTCGAGCAGCTCGGTGGCAACCGGCAGGCCCAGTTCGCAGACGCGGATCATCAGCTCGCGAGTGCGGCGCAGCCCCGCGTTCATGTCATTCGCGCCGGTCATGTCCGGGTCGATCAGGGCCCCGCGCCACCCCACGGTGGTCCGCGGCTTGTCCACGTACACGCGCATCTGGACTTCCAGACGGTTTTGCACCCGTGCCCGCAGACGGGCCAGGCGCTCGGCATACTCGGCGGCCTGCCCGAAATCATGAACCGAACAGGGGCCGACCACCACCAGCAACCGGTCGTCACGCCCGTGCAGGATGTCCTGTGCGGCCCGGCGCCCGGCCAACACGGTGCGCTCGGCCGCCGGGGTGAGGGGCAGAGCCCTTTTCAGCTCGCGGGGTGTCACCAGGGGCGTAAAGCCCGTGACGTTCAGATTCTCGGTGCGACCAGTCGGCAGGGGAAAATGGGTCATCACACACCTCAAAGAACAGGCCCGGAGGGTCGATTTCCTCCGGGCGGCTCGTGCTGGATAGCGCTCGCCTCAGACCCGGGGACACCCGAACCAAAAGAACAACGCGGCGCCAGGGAACATGGCAGGGAGTGTACGCCCGCTCCCCCCCGCGGTGGGGCAGGCCGTCTAGCCGGGGAACCGGCTCCTCTCCCAGCGCGTAACGGCTGCCATGAAACGCCTCCTCGCCCTGATGCTCACTGCCCTCGCGCTCGCGGCGGGTGTGGCGGACGCCCAGCGCCGCAGCGGCGGCAGCTTTGGCGGCAGCCGCGGTTCCGGCGGGTTCAGAGCTCCCCGCTCCCTACCTCCCGCCCACACGTCCACCCGCACCCCTAGCAGCGTGCAGCAGAGCGCCGCGAACCGGGCAGCGGTCCGTGTGACGCCCGCACAACGAGCAGCCTGGAACAACGTCAAGCTTCCGGCGGGAGTGCCGCGCCGCGCCCTCACCTACAGCACCACGAGAAGCGCCCAGTACCCCTACGAGCTCGCGCCGGGTCGGTACTTCCCGTATCCCCAGAGCGACTACCGCAGCTGGGGAATCGGTTCTGACCTCCTCAAGTACGCCCTGGTGTTGACTGCGGTGAGCAGCGCAGCGGACGCGCTCGACGGGCCGGACGTGGTGGGCCATCCGGTGCCCACCCCTGGAGACGCGAGTTCAAAACAGGAACCGAACCTGTGGACCTTTGCGGGCGTGGGGTTCTTGGCCGCTGCCGCCGCATGGTGTTGGGTGGGCCGTCGCCGCTAAGAGGCCGCGTTCGCTAGACTGGCCCCCGGTCGGCGGCACAACCGTGCTGGCCGAGGATGGAGGGCTGGAGGGGGACAGCCCACAGGCTGACGCTCGGCACCGCACCGTCCTCTTGGGGACGGAGGTGGTGTCCTGGAGGTGACCATGACCAAACAGCTCATCCCAGAGGGGGGTACAGGATGACGCTCGCCGTCTTCCTCCCCTTTCTGCTTTCTGCTCTGGCGGCCTGGCTGGGGCCACGCCTGGGCCGCCGCACCGGATACGTTGCGGCGCTCGCCTTCCTGCCTGCGCTGCTGCTGGCCGCGCCGCTTGTCCGGCAGCCGGGAGTTGAGCCCGCGCTGGAAGTGACACGCTGGGTCCCTGATCTGGGCCTCGAGCTCGCCTTTCGGGGAGACGGCTTCTCGCTGCTGTTCGCGGTCCTGATCGGCGTGATCGGCACGCTGGCGAGCCTGTACTCGGTGGCGTACCTGTCGGAGTGGGAGCGCTTTGGACGCTTCTACGCCTACCTGCTCCTCTTTGGCGGCTCGATGCTCGGGCTGGTGCTGAGTGACAACCTGCTGGCCCTGTTCGGCTTCTGGGAGATGACCAGCGTGACGAGCTTTCTGCTGATCGGGCTGTGGCATACCCGTTCTGCCGCGCGTGACGGAGCGGTCAAGGCGTTTTTGGTGAGTGCGCTGGGTGGGCTGGGACTGCTCGCGGCAGTGGCCCTCCTGAGCATTGCGGGCGGAAGTTCCTCTCTGTCCGGGCTGGACGTGGAGGCGCTGCGGGCTTCGCCCCTCTTTGTCCCCGCGCTGCTGCTCACGCTGCTGGCGGCCTTCACCAAAAGCGCGCAGCTTCCGTTTCACCTGTGGCTTCCCACCGCGATGGAAGCGCCTACGCCCGTCTCCGCCTTCCTGCACTCCGCCACGATGGTGAAAGCGGGTGTGGTGCTCGTCGCCAAGCTGGGGCTGCTCTTTGGCACCTCGCCGCTGTGGCCAGGCATCACCGTGCCCCTCGGGCTGGCCACGCTGGTGTGGGGGGCCTGGCTCGCGCTGCGGCAAACCGACCTCAAGGCGCTGCTGGCCTATTCCACCGTCTCGCAGCTCGGCCTGCTGATGAGCCTGTATGGGCTCGCGAACCCAGCGGGCAACTTTGCCGCGACCGCACACCTGCTCAACCACGCGGCCTTTAAGGCGGCCCTCTTTTTCGTGGTGGGCATCATCGACCACGAGACGGGCACGCGTGAGCTTCCCCAATTGGGCGGCCTGCGCAGACAACTGCCCGTCACCTTTGCCGTGACCCTCCTCGCGGCCCTGAGCATGGCAGGTCTGCCGCCCCTGGGGGGCTTTGTCAGCAAGGAGCTGTTTTTTGAGGCGATGCTGAAGCAAGGGCCCGCCTGGATCGCGGTCGCGGTCCTCGGCAGCGCGCTGACCTTTGCCTACACCTTCCGGCTGCTGCGGGTGTTCCTGGGAGCACCCCGCGCTCCGGCAGGTGCCCAGCCCCACGAAGCCCCGCTTGGCCTGACCCTGCCTGCCGCGGGGCTAGCGGCCACCGCGCTGACCTTTGGACTGCTGCCGAGCAGCGCCGAGGCCCTGACCCGCACGGCACAACACGCCCTGAACTTCGCCACCTTTTCCGGGCACCTCCGCTTGTGGCACGGCGTGACGCCCGCGCTGCTGGCGACACTGCTCACCTGGGGGCTGGGGGGCCTGCTGGTGTGGCAGGCGCGCCGCCTTGAGTCCTGGCAACGGCGGCTCACCCCGCGCTGGAACGCCAACAGCGTGTACTACAGCCTGCTTGAGGCGGTCAATGTCCTCTCCTCGCGGCTGATCGCACGCACCCAGGGGCTGGCGCTCCCCGACCAGTTGAGAATCATGCTGACCGCTGCGGCCCTCATCGCGGGCGTGGGCGTACTGCGCGCCCCGCAGGTGTTTCACCCCATCGGCACCCTCCCGCTGGGCGTGCTGCCGGTCGCCGCCCTGCTTGTCACCGGGGCCATCGGCGTGCTGCTGGCCCGCAACCGGCTGACCGCCGTGGTGGTCACCGGCCTGACGGGGTTCGGAAGCGCCGCCGCTTTCCTGGCCTTCCGCGCGCCCGACCTGGCCCTCACACAACTGCTGGTGGAGGCCGTGACGGTCATTCTGTTCCTGCTGGCTTTTCGCTACCTGCCGGGCGGGCGCGACCTGCCGCGCAGCCCCCTGCGGTACGGGATAGACCTGCTGCTGGCGGGGCTGGCCGGGGTGGGGGCAACGCTGCTGGTGCTGTCCAGCGTGCGCTTTCTTGCGCCGCCCATCTCGCCGTACTACCTGGTCAACAGCTACACGGGAGGCGGCGGCAAGAACGTCGTCAACGTGCTCTTGGTGGATTTCCGCGGCTTTGACACCCTGGGTGAAATCACCGTGGTCGGCATCGTTGCCCTGGCCATCCTCAGCCTGGTTCGTCTGGGAAAACGCGGCCACACCCCCTCCGACCGCCTTCCGCCCGAGGGGGAACGCCCATGAGCCCAAAACGCAAGCACTCGGCTGCGCCCTCCACCGCCCCCCTGACCAACGATCCGGTGCTGCGCAGCGTAAGCCGCGCCGTGTTCGCGCTGGTGCTCCTGTTCGCCCTGCTGCTGTTGTGGCGCGGTCACAACGCGCCTGGGGGCGGCTTCATCGCCGGACTGATGACCGCCTGCGCACTCATTCTGCACCGCATGGCCACGGGTGAAAGCGCCCTGCGCCTCGACCCCATCCGCCTGCTGCCCTGGGGCCTGGCCCTCTCCTTTGGTACGGGCTTGGTGCCCTACCTGCTGGGCAAACCCTACCTCAAGAGCGACTACGGCTACATCAAGACGCCGCTGACCGGCGAGTTCGAATGGGCGACCGCGCTGCTCTTTGACCTCGGCGTGTACCTCCTGGTGGTGGGAAGTAGCCTCGCTATCGCCTACGCCCTGACCGAGGTCAACCCGCAGGAGACGGTGGAGGGGGACGAATGAGACGGCTGGCTGCTTTTCCGGGGGTCCGCTGATGGAAACCCTTTTTGCCCTGCTCATTGGCCTGCTGGTCGCGGCGGGCGTGTTTCTGCTGCTGTCCCGCAAGATTGTGCGGGTGGTGCTGGGGCTCTCCTTTATCGCCTACGCGGGAAATCTGGCGATCCTGACCGTGGCGGGGCTGGGCGAGAAGAGCCCCCCCCTGCTCACGTTGCCGGGACCGTACATGGACCCCCTCCCCCAGGCGCTCATCCTGACCGCCATCGTGATCGGCTTTGCCACGACGGCGCTGCTGCTCACGGTGGCGCTGCGGGCCTATCAGGTGGCCGGGCATGACGACGTCGCCGCCTTTGGGGACAATCTGGCCCGCGAACCGCAGGCCCACGACGGAATGACCGCCGATCCCGAGCACCAGGGACCGGACCTCCCCGACGTGCTGCAGGCCGACCCCGAAGACACGCCGCCGGGGAGGTCCGGATGAGTGACCTGTCCTGGCTCCCCCTCGCGCCGGTTCTCACCCCGCTGGGGACTGGGCTCATGCTGTTGTGGCCCTGGGCCCGGCGGGTGCGCGTCACCCTCTCGCTGCTGGGGACGCTGGCCACGCTCGCTTTTGCCGCCGCGCTGCTACTCGCCACCGCAGACGGTCAGGTGCTCGTCAGCGCTCTGGGGGGCTGGCCCGCGCCCTTTGGCATCGTGATGACCGCCGACCGCCTCGCCGCCTGGATGAGCCTGCTGGGCGCGGTGACGGCGGTGCTCACCGTGTGGCAGGCGGGCGCCGAACCCGACCCGGTGCGTGAAAAGCACCACCTCTTCGCCCTCCTCCAGTTTCTGTTTGCGGGCGTGCAGCTCTCCTTCCTGACCGGCGACCTCTTCAACCTCTTCGTGGCCTTTGAAGTCATGCTGGTTGCCTCCTACGCCCTGGCCGTGCTGGGCTCCACCCGCGAGGGGCTGCGCGAGGGCTTTCGCTACATCGTGATGAACCTGGCGGCGTCGGCGCTGCTGGTCGTGACCTGCGGCCTGGCCTACGGGGTGCTGGGAACGCTGAACTTCGCGCATCTGGCCCAGCGGTCCACAGCACTCGGACCCAACGCCACCGTGACAAGCGTGGGCGTGCTGCTGCTCATCGTGTTTGCGGCCAAAGGTGCCCTCTTTCCGCTGGGGTTCTGGCTGCCGGGCACCTATCCGGCGCTGCCGCCCGCCGTGGGGACCTTCTTCGCGGCGGTGCTCACCAAAGTGGGGGTGTACGCGCTGCTGCGGGTCTTTACAACGGTGTTCACCCAGGAGGCGGGGGTCACGAATCCCCTGCTGCTGCTCCTCGGCACCGTCACCATGCTGTACGGGGCGTTGGGCGCCGCCTCACAGCACGAGTGGCGGCGCGTCCTGTCCTTTGTCGTCATCAGCTCGGTGGGCTACCTCGCCTTCGGGCTGGGGGTGGGAACGCCCGAAAGTGTGCGGGCCACCGTGGCCTACCTCGCGGTGAGCGTGCTTGTGACCGCCGCGCTGTTCACCATCGCTGCTGTGGCAGAACGCGCGAGCGGCACCCGGCGGGTGCGGGTACGGGGCATGCTGGAATTTCTGCCCCTGCTTGCCGGGTGCTTCCTGCTGTGCGCGCTCACGGCCGCCGGCTTGCCGCCAAGCGGGGGCTTTCTGGCCAAGTACGCGCTGGTGCGCGCGGCCCTCGCCCAAGGATCCGCCCTCGCCGTCTTGGCGGTGGCCAGCGCGCTCCTGAGCAGCCTGATCACGCTCTACGCGCTGCTCAGCGTATGGCGCGGCTTTTTTTGGGGGAGGCATCCGGCTGCGCTGCCGGTTCTGCCCGTATCGCCGCTTTTGCGCTCGGTCGCCTATGCCGCCACAGGCCTGGTCGCGGGGCTGACCCTCTTGGCCGGGCCGCTCTTCGGCTGGGCACAGGCCACCGCTGCCGAGCTCAGCCGCCCCGAGGGGTACATCCAGGGCGTGCTGGGTGATGAGCCCGTCGTGATTCCCCCACCACCCACCGAACAGGAGAACGCACCATGAAGGGCTTCACGCTGAACCTCCTGCTGGCCGCCGTGTGGGCCCTGTTTGCCGGCGAGGTCAGCACGCGGGAGCTGGCCGCCGGATTCGTGCTGGGGTTTGGCATCCTGGCCCTCTTCCCGCAGGCGCTGGGCACGCGGGGCTACGTGCGGCGGACGCTGGCTGCCCTGGGCTTCACGCTGTTTTTCCTGCGTGAACTCACGCTGGCCAACGTGCAGGTGGCCCTCTTCGCCCTCCAGCGCCGCCCGCGCCTCAACCCCATGATTGTGGCTGTCCCGCTACGGGTGTCGGGTGACCACGCGCAAACGCTGCTGGCCGCGGCGATCACCCTGATGCCCGGCACCGTCGCCCTGGGCTTCAGCGCGGACCGCCGCCTGCTGTACGCGCACGCCATCGGGGCAGAAAGCGCCCAGGCCGCACGCGCCAGCATTCTCAAGGTCGAAGCCCACCTGCTGCGCTGTCTTACGCCTGTCCCCCAAGGAGCTGCCCTATGATCATCCATCTCGCCCTGGGCATCGTCACCCTGTCGGTCCTGCTGGTCACGTACCGTGTGCTGCGCGGTCCCTCGTGGGGGGACCGTATCATGGCCTTTGATTTCCTCAGCGTAAACCTGGTGGTGCTCTTTGCGCTGATCGCCGTCAAAACCCGCCTGCTCGTGATGCTCGATGCCGCGCTCGTCCTCAGCCTGCTGGGCTTCCTGTCCACGGTGGCCCTCACGCGGTACCTGCTGCTTGGAAGGGTGATGAAGTGAAACAGCTTTCGGTGGAACCAGGACGCCATCCTTGTCAAACCCGACCGAAGGGAGAAGAAAAAAGGACGGATTCCAGAAGGGTGTTCGCCTTTGGCGCTTTGCTGCAGGCTACGGCTGGAGCTGGAATCCGTATGCAGCGCCCCGCCAGCGGCTGGCCCGGGTTTGCGGGAGCGCGTCATGGCTGACGTTCATCCGCTGCGGGATATTCCCATCCTGATCGGGGCGTTTTTCGTGTTGACGGCGGCGATTGGGGTGCTGCGTTTTCCCGACCTGTACTCGCGGCTGCATGCGAGCAGCAAGCTGGTCACCCTGGGCTCGGCGGGCATCTTCCTGGGGGTAGCGCTCGAACTCCGTGACACGGCGGCCTTTACGCGGCTGGCCGCCGTGCTGCTGTTTCAGTTTCTGACCACGCCGCTCACCGCCTACCTGATCGCGCAGGCCGCCTACCTGCGGGGTCTTCCGCCCGCCCTAGGAAACGGCAGCAGGCGGGGCATCGACGAGTGGGGCGCGCTCGGCCAAGCGCCCCACGTCGCCCAGGCCGACCGCAACGCGCAACAGGCGATGACGGCGGAGGGAGAATAGGGCGGTTTCTTCCGCCAGGGCCGCAGGCCGAGCACTGGGCGGCTGGGCTCCGGCCCTCTCTGCTAGGCCCCGATCTGCCGCAGCTTCTCCACCCGTTCCGCAAGGTCGGCCAGCCCCAGGCCGCGCAGAGCCTTGGCCGCCCGCCCCACGCCCGCCGCGTCCACCCGGCTTTCGTTCCAGCCCGCGATCAGCATCGCGCAACCCTGAAGCGCCTCCGCAACCTGCTCCTTGTGAAACATCGCAGCGAGGTTGCCGGGCCGCTCGGGTCGCGTCTGCTGCACCTGGGCCTGAACGTCGAGCACGACCTGCATAAACACCTGATCGAGCCGTGCGCGGTCCTCGCGCGAAATGGTCTGGTCCTGAGCGTCCGGTTCCTGCGTCATGGCTGCAGTCTAGAGGACCTCCCTCCCCGGCCGCTTAGCCCCGTACGAAGGGCGCAAGAATGAGCGCGGCAAGGAAGGCGCCGACCACCCAGTACGCCACGCCGGACAGCAGCAACGTCACGGCGGCACTCACGCTGTCGCGGAGGTTCATGCTGGACTGCACGGCCAGGTAGCCAAAAAAGATCAGCAGAGCGGCGATCACCACGCCAACAATCCAGCCCAGGATGGGGATGATGCCCAGCAGGGTTCCCAGAATGCTCAAGGGCACAAAAAACAGGGCAAAGGTATAGGCCACCTCGGGATAGGTTCCGGTACCGCGGAACAGCGAGCGCCCGATGAGATAGACCGCTCCGGTAAAGATCACGAACTGGAGGGGAATCAGGATCAGGCGCGTGACGAACTGGCCCAGAAAGGTCACGCCCTCGTGAAAGGGCGCGAACAGGGCACCGATCACGGCGGACACCAGGGCGGCAAGCAGGACGTAGGTCAAGGCCTGCCCCACCCCGCCCCGGCGCTCAAACAGTTCGAAGGTGGCGGGCGCAGGACGGGTCAGGACCGCAAGGCTCTGGCGGAACATGTCTCCAAGACTGGCCTGCAAGCGGGTCGGGGTCGTCATGCTTTAGGGTACGGGCGAGTGGGCCCGGCCGTTCCCGGAGGCCAGCACCCTAAAGAGAAGGTGAAGCGGCAGCTCGGCTGGGGAAGGGTGAACGGCCCTTGCGTCCTGCCCGTGAGACAATTGTCAGCATGACGGATCAGATGCCCTCCCCCGAATCCGGCGAGACGCCGACCCCCAGCGAGACGCACAGCGGGTTCGTCGCCATCGTCGGCAAGCCGAACGTCGGCAAGAGCACGCTGCTCAACAGCTTCCTGAACACCAAGGTCGCGCCGACCAGCCCGCGCCCGCAGACCACCCGCCGGGGCGTGCGCGGCATCTACTCCACCGACACGCACCAGATCGTCTTTGTGGACACGCCGGGCCTGCACAAGCCCAAGGACGCGCTGGGCAAGTACATGAACCAGGAAGTGCAGAGTGCCCTCGCGGACGTGGACGCGATCCTCTGGGTGGTGGACCTGCGCCACCCGCCGACCGAGGAGGACGAGCTGGTGGCCCGCCAGGTGCGCGACCTCCCCAAGCCGCTCTTTTTGATCGGCAACAAGACCGACGCCGCCAAGTACCCCGACGAGGCGATGAAGCTCTACCGCGCCCTGCTGGAGGGCCGCACGGGCGAGACGCAGGACGTGATGCTCAGCGCGCAGAACAACCCGCAGGCGGTGGCGACCCTGCGGGAACAGGTGCTCGACACGCTCCCCGAAAACCCCTTCTTCTTCCCGCGCGGCGCGGCCTCGGACCAGACCCGCGAGCAGTGGGCCGCCGAGATCATCCGCGAGGAGGCGATGAAGCGGCTGCGCGAGGAGCTGCCCTACGCCGTCGCCACCCGCGTCACGAGCTGGACCGAGCGCGAGGACGGCCTTCAGCGCATCGAAGCCGAGCTGATCGTGGAGAAGAACGCCCACAAGGGCATGGTGATCGGCGCGGGCGGCAAGATGCTGCGCGAGATCGGGCAGGCGGCCCGCAAGCAACTGGAAGTCTTCCTGAGCCGCAAGGTGTACCTGGGCCTGGAAGTCATCGTGATCCCCGGCTGGCGCGAGGACGAGGAGGCGCTGCGCGAACTGGGGTACGAGTAAAGCCGTCAGCGGTCAGCCGTCAGCTTTCAGCGAGAGGAGGGGCGGGCGCTCAGGCGTTCGCCTTTTCGCCGGGCTGGTACAGCTTCGCCCACTCGCGCAGGGCATCCTCGTAGAAGAGTTTCGTCTGGTACATGCGAATCTGTCCGGCCACGTACAGCGCCCCGAACTCCTCGCGGCTGACGTAGCGGGCTTCGGCCACCTCATGCGCGAAGGTGGGGCGGAGGGTCTGTCCGGGAAGCGGGTCAGCCAGCCAGACCGTGCGGAGAATGTGGGCCCCATCGGGAAAGCGGCCCAGGTAGGTGTTCAGGTACTTCACCAGCCGGACGCGCAGGCCCGTTTCCTCGTAGGCTTCGCGGACGGCGGTGTCCTGCGGATTCTCGCCGTCCTCCACGCTGCCGGAGGGGATGTGCCACAGCCCGGCCTTTTGCATCTGGCCGGGCGTTCCAAGTTCCCGCACCAGCAGGATGTCACCGCGTCCATTGAGAATCACCACGCCGCTCGCGCGAAGGGTGACGGGTATATGCGTCTTCTCACCGTGCTGCATCAGCCCGTCACCCGCCGGATGTGCGCCAGGTGGTGTTGCCCGTGCCACGCGTACATGGCGGCGAGGGTATCCACGGTGAACGTCTGTCCAGACGCGGGATGCGTCCACTCGCGTGCCCACTGCCCCGGCGTGAGGGCTCCCAGCAGGGCAGTCCAGCGAGCATGCAGGCCGTCCAGCAGGCTCAAACTGGGGCCGAGGGGCAAACCCATGTCGGGCAACTGCGCCCAGTCCCCCTCCTCGTAGGGTTTCACGGTCGGGTTCACCTCGGTCAGAGCGAGCTTCAGGCGCACCACCGCGTTCATGTGGCTGTCCGCCAGATGGTGAACGACCTGCCGCACCGTCCACCCGCCGTCCCGGTACGGGGTGTCCAGCACGGCATCCGGCTGATGGGCAACGGCGGCGCGAAGCTGGGCGGGAAAGGCACGAATGGCCTGGACAGCCTCCGCCCGCTCCCGGGGCGTCAGCGTGAGGGGCTGCGGCAGCGGGCCGAGGGGGTAACGGGTGTCCGTCACTCGCCCGCCTCCTTCCGCGTCCACCGCTCGGCGTCCCGGGTTTCGATCTTCTGCATCATCCGCTCAAAGCCGCGTTCCAGGCTGAGGCCACGCTCGTTCGCCAGGCAGATCATCACGAACAGCAGGTCCGCCAGTTCCAGTTCCAGGTCGCCCGCGTCCTCGCCGGGCTTGGGCGTCTTGCCGTGCTGGTGGGCAATAACCCGCGCGACCTCGCCGGTTTCCTCGGTCAGGCGGGCCATCAGCAGGAGGGGCGGAAAGTAGCCTTCCTCAAACTGCCCGATATAGGCGTCCACCCGCTGCCGCGCTTCCTCAAAGGTCAGACTCATGCCCCCAGCCTAAGAAAAAAACCAGACGCACGGAGACGGCTGGTCGCTCAACGAATGTACAGGTATGTCTCCGCCACGTCCCGGTCAGCCACCGCGTACGGCTGGACGTACTGGGTGGTCACGGTATTCCAGCCGTTCACGTCATAGGTGCCGCTCAGCACGAGTTCGGTGGCTGGACGCACTCGGGTAAAGATCGCGCGGACGCGCTGGAGGCCGGTGGGCGGGGCGACGTTGTAGGTGACGCCGTCCTGCGGGCGAGGGAAGACCGTGGTGCCGGCGGGGACATAGGCCCCCCGGATCAGCGTGCTCGCGTACCCGTTGGGCTGAAGTGCCACGAGCGTGACGTAGCCGGGCGTGCGGGTGGTGAGGCGGAAACGCACGGCCTCGCCCACCCGGTAGGTCGCTCCTTCTCCCCGGTCAGGGCGTAGGTCGGCGATCAGGTTGCCGCCCCCCGCGAGCGCAAGATTCGAGCGAACAGAAAGGGTGCACGAGCTGAGGCCCAGGGCCAGCCCTCCGAGGAGAAGTGCAGTACGGCGCATAGAGGCAGCTTAGTCGTCTCGCCTGACGGGCTCCTGAGGGAAAAGGCAACGTCTCCCCCGGTTCTTCCAAACCCGCTGGAAGGTCACGCAAGGCAGGATGCGGCTTGTTCGCTGCGGAGTAGCATAGGCCTATGCCCCGCCCGCTGCGTCTCCTCGCTGCGCCCGTGGTCACCCTGCTGCTGTCAGTGCTGGCACCCGCTGGGGAAGGGCAGGTGCTGCCGCCCGCCCACCCCGTGCTGCCTTCGGTGGCCACCGCCCGGCCCCCAGCGGCTCTGTCCACCAGCGGGGCCTATACCATCGACCGTTTCTTCGCCGACCTGAAAGCGGGCCATGTGGAACTGGTGACGCTGGACGGGGCGGGCAACGCCTCGGTCTACCTGACGGGCGGCGGGCGTCCCCAATCGGTCGTCGTTCCCCCGGACGCGGCGACGCTGGCTCGGCTGCGGGCGGCCAACGTGCCCGTGCGGGTGCTGGCGGGTGGCTCGGCCTTCGGCTGGATCGGGCAGGTGCTGCCCCTCATCGTCACCGCTCTTATCCTGCTGGTGCTCTGGCGCACGCTGCGCGGGACGTCGGGGGGCAGCTCGGCGGGGGCGTTCGGCAAATCGAAGGCGGCGGTGATTGCGGAAGGGCAGGTGAAGCTGACCTTTGCGGACGTGGCGGGCTGTGACGAGGCCAAGCAGGATTTGCAGGAGGTCGTGGATTTCCTGCGTCACCCCGAGCGTTACCACCAGCTCGGCGCCCGCATTCCCCACGGCATCCTGCTGGTCGGCCCCCCCGGCTCCGGCAAAACCCTGCTTGCCAAAGCGGTCGCGGGAGAAGCCAAGGTCCCCTACTTCTCCATCAGCGGCTCTGACTTTGTCGAGATGTTTGTGGGCGTTGGCGCTGCTCGTGTCCGCGACCTGTTCGAGCAGGCCAGAAAGGCCGCGCCCTGCATCGTCTTTATCGACGAGATCGACGCGGTGGGGCGCAAACGCGGCGTCAACCTCCAGGGCGGCAACGACGAGCGCGAACAGACGCTGAACCAGCTGCTGGTGGAGATGGACGGTTTTTCCAGCGGGCAGGAGGTGATCATCCTGGCGGCGACCAACCGCCCGGATGTGCTGGACGCAGCGCTGCTGCGTCCGGGCCGCTTTGACCGTCAGGTGGTGGTCGACGCCCCCGACGTGCGGGGACGGGAGCTGATTTTGAGGATCCACGCGCGCAAGAAGCCGCTGGACGCCAGCGTGGACCTGGGGGTGATCGCCCGCAGGACGGCGGGAATGGTGGGCGCGGATCTGGAGAACCTGCTGAACGAGGCGGCGCTGATGGCGGCGCGCGAGGGACGCAACCGGATCGTGATGCGGGACGTGGAGGAGGCGCGGGACCGCGTGCTGATGGGACCGGAGCGGCGCAGTCTGGTGGTGCGGGAAGCCGACCGCAAGGTCACCGCCTACCACGAGGTCGGCCATGCCCTCGCTGCTCAACTCCTCCCGCACGCACACCGGGTGGCGAAACTGACGGTGGTGCCACGCGGACGGGCCGCCGGGTTCATGCTGCCGGACGCGGACGACAGCCTGCACGTCACGCGCCCGGCCCTGGAAGACATGATCGCCGTGGCGCTGGCGGGCCGTGCGGCAGAGGAGGTCGTGTACGGCGAGGTCACCACCGGCGCCCAGAACGACTTTCAGCAGGCGACGAACCTCGCGCGGCGCATGGTCACCGAATGGGGGATGTCCGCTCGCATCGGCAAGGTCGCCCTGGCGCAGCAGGACGCGGGCTTTCTGGGCGGGGGGCCACACCTGCTGCCCATGAGTGAGGCGACCGCCCGGGTGGTAGACGAGGAGGTCAGCGCTCTGATCGGTGCCGCCTACGACCGTGCTCGCTCCCTGGTGCGCGAGCACCTTCCCCGCGTCCACGAGATCGTCAACGTCCTGATGCACCGCGAGACCCTCAGCGGCGAAGAGTTCGCCACGCTGCTCGCTGGAGGCACCCTGGACGAGCCGCCAAGCGGCCCGGCCCCCGCGCTCCTGCCCGCCTAGGGCTCAGGTCACCTCCTCTTCTTCTGGGTCGCGGGTGAGGCTGGGCTTCACGGGAGCATGGGTGCGCTCCTGCGTGTCCCGCGGATCGAGGCTTTCCCCCTTGCCCCGCGTCAGGCGGATCTCAAGAGGTGTCTTGCCGCCTGCCAGCGTGCGTTGCGGCGAAGGAATCTCGATTCCAGCCTGATCCAGCGCGATCTTGATGCGGCGGTTAAACTCACGCCCCAGAGCGTACTGGCTCTTGGGCTGCACCTTGAAAAGGGCCCGCAGGGTCACGCCGTCCGGCCCAAGCTGCGTCACGCCCTGCAGTTCAGGCTCCTCCAAGAAAAAGTGGCCCCACTCCGGATCCGCGTACAGTTCGCGGCTCACCCGCTCCAGCACGCGCAGCGCGTCGTCGATGTTGGCGGCGTAGGTCACGTCCACAGTGGCCACCACACGCGACCAGTCCTTGCTGCTGACACTGACCGTCTGAATCTGGCCGTTGGGGATGATATGGACCGTTCCGTCCAGGGCGCGCAGGACCGTCACCCGCAGGTTGAGTCGCTCCACGCTCCCGGAGAGCTGGCCGGTATTCACGGTGATCACGTCCCCAACGCCGTATTGATCTTCAAGCAGGATAAAAAAGCCGGTGAACACGTCCTTGATGAGGCTCTGCGCGCCAAAGCCCACGGCCAGGCCCACCACCGACACCCCGGCGAGCAGGCTGGAGGCATTCACGCCCAGGGCCTGGAGTCCCGCGATCAGGCTGATGATGACGACGACCACCTTGAGGGTGCTCTCCACCACCCCTTTGAGGGTCTGCACGCGCACGGTGCGCCGGTTGAACTCTTCCTCGGCGACAATCCGGCCGCTGAGGCTGCCGATCAGGTTCCAGGCAATCAGCGCGAGGGCCACGATCACCAGTACTTGGCCGGCACTGTTGCGGAACCCGTTCATGATGTCCTGCCCCAGGTCAAACAGAACGGGGACGCTGGGGAGGTACGCCACATGGGTGGCGACCGCCAGCCAGGCAACCGTGACGATCAGGCCCCACAGCCAGGTGAGGCCGACGGTCCAGCGGCGGTTCATATGACGCTCCAGGCCACACAGCAACAGGCGCCCGAAGCGGTACAGCGCGTAGGCGACGAGGAGGGTCAGGCCCAGCCCCAACCACACCTGGGGTTTTTGCAGTTGAAAGGTCAGCTCGTCCAACATCGCCCCAGCCTCTCATGAGGAGATGAGAGGGGCGCGACCTAGCTCGGGGACACCAGCGCCGTTTCCAACCGCTCCAGCAGCCTCGCCTCGTGGGCACGTGAGGCTCGCAGCAGGGCGTTCTTGACCGCGCGGGCGTCGGCGCTGCCGTGCCCGATAAAGGCGAGGCCACGCACGCCCAGCAGAATGCTCGCGCCGTAGGTGCTGGGGTCCATCCGCTCGGCCAGACCGCGCAGCGCTCCCCGCACCAGAAGCGCACCCAACTTTGTCCGGAGGCTCCCCCCCAGGGCTTCCCGCACCCAGCCGAACAGCACCTTTGCCTCTCCCTCAGCCAGCTTCAGGACCACGTTCCCGGTAAAGCCGTCCGTAACGACGATGTCGGTGGTGCCCTGGAAGATGTCGCGGCCCTCCACGTTGCCGTGAAAGCGGATACCCCGGCCGTCCAGCTCCCGCAGCAGGGCATGTGCCTCCAGCACGAGCGCGCTCCCCTTGTGGTCCTCCTCGCCGATGGAGAGCAGGCCCACCGTAGGGTCGGCCTGATCCTCCACCACCCGCAGGTACACCGTGGCAAGCCGCGCCCACTGCGCAAGGTACTGCGGTTTGACGTCGGCGTTTGCGCCCACATCCAGCAGCGTCACAAAGCCCTTCTTGCTGGGCAGGTGTGTCAGGATGGCCGGGCGATCTACACCCCTCAGCCGCCCCAGTGTGAGCAGGGCCGAGGCCATCGTCGCGCCGCTGTGGCCCATGCTGACGACTGCCGCGGCCTGCCCTTCTTTCACCAACCGGGTGCAGACATTGATGCTGGCCCCGGTGCGGCTGCGGACATCGCTGGCGTGCTCGTCCATGCCGATCACATCGGGCGCGTCCACCACCGTGAGGGGCAGGCTGCTGCTGCCCGCATGTTTCCCCAGCTCCGCGTGCAGGGCCACCCGCGGCCCGACAAGCAGCACCGGCACCCCGACGCGGGCAGCCTGCACGGCCCCCTCCACATTCGGAGCGAGCCCGCGGTCTCCGCCAGCAGCGTCAAGCGCGATGGGGCGCATTCCCACCGGCCGCTCAGCGCTCATCGCCGTCCGTCAGGGGCACGGTCACGTAGTAGGGGCGGCTGTCTGTGCCGCGCTGCTCGCTGGGGAGGCGGTAGCCGGGACGCTCCACCTGCTCGCGGATGCCGCCCAAATCAACGTATTCGTCAGCGGCATTCCGCAACTCATAGCTGGTCATCTCGGGGATGCTCGCCACCACCACCCGCTTGCCCCGCGCCCGCAGCACCTCTACCGGTCGCTCGAAGTCGCCGTCACCGGTGAGCAGGATCGCCGTGTCATACCGGTCGGCGGTGGTGAGCAGATCAGTCACGATCTCGATATCCAGGCTGGCGCGGCGGTGCGTATCGCCGTGTTCGTCGGTGCTCTCCCGCAGCGGGCGGGTGCGGACGGTATAGCCCATATACGTCAGCGCGTCGATGAACCGCTTCTGTTTGTCATCCACCGGCAGGGGCACCGCCGTGTAGTAGAAGGCGTTATGCAGGGTGCCGTAGCTTCGGAAGAACTCCAGGATCTTGCGGTGGTCGAAGTTCCAGCCCAACCGCTTGGCAGCGGCATAGACGTTGGCTCCATCAATAAAAAGTGCGATGCGTTCTGTCATCGATCTTTGACCTTTCAGCAGCGCGCGGGTCTGAATGTGGACCGGCGGACATCCTCAGCATACGTGGGCCGGTCCGCCGGTCTCAATCCACCCCCTCTTCATCCGCCCCGCGCACCTGGGGCCGCAGGGCGGGGTCATGCAGGGCAGCCCACACGTCGGCTCGCAAGCGGGCCAGATCGACCCCACCATACACGTCCGGCAGCCGGTCCAGGTAACGTCCGGCCTTGTGGTAGTTGCGGTGCGTGAGGCTGCCGTGGTGCCAGCGTTTGTGCAGCGCCGCCGCCAGCAGGATCAACGCCTGGAGAAAGTGCCGCTCATCGCCGCTCGCGCGCTGCCAGGGGCCCTCCCACGCCTCGTGCGCCTCCCACCACTGCCCCGCGTTAAAGAGGGCCGCACCCGCCCGCCACACCTCGTCTTGCTCCTGGGTCATGGGTGCAGCGTACGCGCTGAGGGCATGAAAGGCGGGTTAGGCCACCCCCATCTCGTCCATATCCGCCCCCGCTCCGGGGCGCTAAACTTCAGGAATGAAGCCTGTGGAACTCACCGACAGCAACTTCCAAGCAGAAATCGCCCAGGGCCTCACCCTGGTGGACTTCTGGGCCCCGTGGTGCGGGCCTTGCCGCATCATCGCCCCGGTGATCGAGGAGCTTGCCAGCCAGTACGAGGGCCGCGTGAAGGTGGGAAAGCTCAATGTGGATGATAACCCCACCGTGTCGGGCCAGTACCGCGTGATGAGTATCCCCACCCTGATCCTGTTCAAGGACGGCCAGCCGGTCGAAGGCATGGTGGGCGCACAGCCCAAGCGGGCCTTTGAGGCGCTCCTCGACAAGTACGCCAGCCCCGTTGCCACCCACTGAGATTGCCGCCAGGGGGGGCCGCATCCAGGATGGGTGTGGCCCCCCTCGCCTATTGAGAGGCCCGGCCTCCCCCGCGGTGATCAACCAGGGCCTGCGCCCACTCGAACGCCGCGTAGCGACCGTTCTCGCTCGCCACGCCCAACGCTGAGAAGAGAAGGCAAAGCGGCGCACCTCCTCGGGGGCGGTCTGCATCGTCCTGCCGCACACGTACTGCGCCGAATTTGTGCTTCCAGAGCGTCTACCAGTGCCCGCCCCACAAGCAAAAACCCCTGCCGAAGCAGGGGAAGGCCCACGGACTGGAGGAACACCGGCGATCTTCTTCTCCCGCCGGTCGGGTTCATCTGCGACTCACCGCAAGTTCGTATTACACCAGTTCGATCAGGGCCATCGTGACGCCGTCGCCGCGGCGGGTGCCGACACGCAGGATGCGGGTATAGCCGCCCTGGCGCTCGGCGTAACGGGGGGCCACCTCGTCCATCACCTTGCGCACGACGTCCTTATCATGGATGTCGCGGGCGATCAGGCGACGGGCGTGCAGGTCTCCGCCCTTGGCGGTGGTGATCAGCTTTTCAACGTAGGGGCGCAGCTCCTTGGCCTTCGTGAGGGTCGTCTGGATGCGGCCCTCGCGCAGCAGCGCAGTCGCCTGGGCACGGGCCAGGGCGACGCGGGCACTGCTGTTGCGGTTGAGCTTGCGACCGGCTTTGCCGTGACGCATGGGGGTCTCCTTGGGGGTTCAGGCGGGGATGAGCCGCCGTAAAAGTCGTGGTGAGGGGCCCGTCACCGGTGCACTCCGCTCCGGCAGGGCCAGCTCCTCTGCCGTCTTAGTCTCGCAGCGCCAGGCCGAACTGAGCGAGCTGCTGCTTGATCTCATCGAGAGAACGCTCGCCGATGCCGGGCACCTTCTTCAGGTCGCGGTCGGAGAGGGCACACAGAGCGTCGACCGAATCGATGCCTTCCTCCTTGAGGGAGTGCAGCACGCGGGTCGTGAGGCCCAGGCCCTCCAGCGTCACGCGGGGCGTGTCGAGATCATTCGGGAACGGCTGGGGATTGATGCTGAGTTCCGGCTGGCGCGGCAGATCATAGCTGCCCGGCGCGGGAACATACACCGGAGCCACATCGGGGGTGGCGGCGGGCAGCGTCTCCACGTTGCCAAACACCGTCAGCTCGTCACGCAGGATCTCGACCGCCTTGTCGAGCGCCTCCTGCGGCCCAATGCTGCCGTCGGTCCAGACCCGCAGGATCAGGCGGTCAAGGTCAGTCTGCTGGCCCACGCGGGTGTTTTCCACGTGGTAGGCCACACGCCGAACCGGAGAAAAGACGGCGTCCACCGGAATCGAGTTGATGCGGTCCTTGGTGGAGTGCTTGTCGGCGGGGACATACCCTTCGCCCTCCTCGACACGCACCTCCATCACGAGTTTGCCGTCCTCGGCCAGGGTAGCGATGGGGAGATCAGGGTTGACAATCTCGGCGTCGCTGGGCACCTCAAAGGCGCTGGCCCGGACCACCCCTTCACCCTGCGCGCGCAGCGTCAGGGTCTTAGGGCCGGGCGCGTGGAATTTCACCACGAGCTCCTTGAGGTTCAGGATGATCCGAATCACGTCTTCCTTGACGCCGGGGATGGTGGAAAACTCGTGCAGGACGTCCTCGATGTACACGCTCGTCACGGCGGTGCCGGGGATCGAGGACATCAGGATGCGCCGGATGGGGTTCCCGATGGTGACGCCGTAGCCACGCGCGAGCGGTTCGAGCACGAACTCGCCGTAATCGCCGTCCACGCGGGCCTTGAGTTGAGGGCGCTTCTGATCCACTGGGGCCTCCCTGATTAACGCGAGTAATACTCGATGATGAAGTTCTCGTTGATGGGGAGCGCGAGATCCTCGCGCGCGGGGAGACGCACAAACGTGCCGCTGAAGGTATCGGGGTTCAGTTCGATCCAGGGGCTCACCCGGCGGCGCTTCTGCGCTTCCATGTTCTCCTGGATAAAGCCCATGCTTCGGCTGCCTTCGGCCACGCTGATGACGTCACCGATACGAACGCGGTAGCTGGGGATGTCCACGCGCTTGCCATTCACCAGGATATGGCCGTGGCCCACAAACTGCCGGGCCTGGCGGCGCGTCGAGGCAAAGCCCATGCGAAAAACGACGTTGTCCAGGCGGCGCTCCAGCAGCTGCAGGAACACCGTGCCGGTCACGCCGGGCACGTTCGCCGCTTCCTCAAAGAGGTTGCGAAACTGCTTCTCGTTCACGCCATACAGCCGCGCCAGCTTCTGCTTTTCACGCAGGCGCACGCTGTAGTCGCTGGGGCGACCGCTGCGGCGGCGCTGGCCGTGCTGACCGGGCGCGTAGGGGCGGCGGTCCAGGTACTTCTGGACCTTCTCGGTCTCCGCCAGGTTGATGCCCTCGCGGCGGCTGAGCTTGGTGATGGAACCACGGAAACGACCCATGTACTTCTCCTCTTGGTGGCGGTTAGGTTCAGCCTAACCGGGTCATGCGGCCCTCTGGGGCCCGCCTCCTCGCCGGTGGTGGCGGCTCTCTCCCCGGGAAGAGGGGGGGCGGAGGCGGGACAGGTGAGCACGCGCACGCGCTTTAGGCGCGGAACTTCTTCTTGGGACGGCAGCCGTTGTGGGGCACCGGGCTGTCGTCCATGATGGACTTCACTTCGATGCCCGAGGCCTGAATGGCGCGGATCGCCTGCTCACGGCCCGACCCGGTACCGCGAACAATCACGTCCACAACGTTCATGCCGAAAGCCTGCTGGGCCTTTTTCACCGCGTCGGCGGCGGCGAGCTGAGCGGCATAGGGCGTCCCCTTCTTGCTGCCCTTGTAGCCGATGGTGCCGCCCGAGGACCACGCAACGGAGTTGCCGTCCAGATCGGTAATGGTGACAATGGTGTTGTTGTAGCTCGCGTGGACGTACGCGCGTCCCGCGCTGATGTTGCGCCGGGCACGGCGCGGCGTCTTGCCTTTGGTGCTCTTCGCCATGGCTTACTTCCTCGTCGCTTTCTTCTTGCCAGCGACGGTCTTGCGCGGACCCTTACGGGTGCGGGCGTTCGTCTTGGTGCGCTGGCCGCGCACGGGCAGCCCGCGGCGGTGACGCAGGCCGCGGTACGCCCCGATATCCATCAGGCGCTTGATGTTCTGGCCCACTTCGGAGCGCAGGTCGCCCTCCACCTTGTAGGTCCGCTCGATGGCGTCCCGCAGCGCCGCCTGCTCCGCCTCGCTGAGGTTCTTCACGCGGGTGTCGGGATTGATCCCGGTGCGCGCGAGGACTTCCTTGGAACGGGTCAGCCCGATGCCGTAGATGTAGGTCAGGGCGATCTCAACACGCTTCTCGCGCGGAAGGTCAACACCAGCAACTCGCGCCATGCTTAACCCTGCCTCTGCTTGTGCTTGACGTTGGTGCAGATGACCAGCACGCGCCCATGGCGGCGAATCACCTTGCAGTTGTCGCACATTCTCTTGACACTGCTGCGAACTTTCATGCTTCCTCCTCGCGCCGCCTCACGTCACCGCCCCTACCCATCTCCACAGTGACGGCGCGCCCGGCAGCGCTCGACCCCCCAGACGCGGGGAATCTGTTGGGTACCCGCCCAGGCCGGTTACTTGCGGTAGACGATACGCCCGCGCGACGTGTCGTACGGGCTGATCTCCAGAACCACGCGGTCACCCGGCAGGATGCGAATGTAGTGAATACGCATCTTACCGCTGATGTACGCCAGGATGTCATGCCCGCTGTCAAGCTTCACACGAAAGGTGGTGTTGGGCAGCGCCTCTTCCACCACGCCCTCGGCCCGCACCACATCGGACTCTTCCTTCTTGCGCTTTTCCCGCTGTTCCGGCATCTTTCGTCTCGCCACGTAACCTCCAGGCTTGATACAAGCCAAAGAAAAAGTTAGCATACCCCCCGCAAACGAGACAAGTGCCGGCCACCCGTGCGAGCCAGCGAAGACCCTCCCAGATCCTCCGGCGCTCCCTAACGCATCGCTTGCAGAATGCGCTCGTACACCTCGTCGAGCGTACCCACGCCGTCTACCGGGCGCAGGTGGCCGCGCGCCCCGTAGTAGTCGATGAGGGGCTGGGTCTGCTCGCGGTAGACCTCCTGGCGCTTGCGGGCCACCTCTTCGGTGTCGTCGCTGCGAACCGGCTCGCCCCGCAAGGCGGCCTGTCGCCCCCGCTCGACGATACGCTCGATCAACACCTCGTCGGGCACCTCGAGCAGCGGCACCGCCGTCACCGGCGCGCCAAGCTCCTCGAGCAGCATGTCAAGCGCCTCAGCCTGAGCGCAGGTGCGCGGAAAGCCGTCGAAGATCACCCGAACGGGCTCCATTCCCGCGAGACGGTCACGGATCAGCGCGATCAGGATCTCATCGGGCACGAGTTGCCCGCTGTCGAGGAGAGGTTTGACCTTCTGCCCGAGCTCCGTGCCGCGCGCCACGTGGTCGCGCAGGATATCCCCGGTGCTGATCTTGGTCAGATTCTGCTCGCGAGCAAGGCGCTCGGCCTGCGTGCCCTTCCCGGCACCCGGCGGGCCGAGGAAAATCACGACCTTGTTTCTGGGTTGAGTCATTCTGCCTCCTCTAGGGTGTACAGCATAGAGGCCCAACGTGCAGAAGAGCACGGTCCTGCCCAGCCCTGTTCCCGAGAAGGTGACGTGAAGCGCGAAGCAAAAACCGCCCACCACGTGGGTGAGCGGCCCTAAGCAGGGAATCTAGTGCTGCAGGCGGCCCCGAATGCGGCCTTTGCTGATAAACCCGTCGTAGCGGCGAACGGTGAGCTGCGCTTCGAGCTGCTTCAGGGTCTCGAGCGCGACGCCCACGATGATCAGGAGGCCGGTGCCGCTGAACTGGAACGTCGTGATGCCGGTCACCCGCTGCACAATCTGCGGAATAACGGTCAGGACCACCAGAAAGATCGCGCCCCACAGACTCAACCGGCTGCTGATGCCGCCCAGGTACTCGGCGGTGGGCGCCCCCGGCCGCACACCAGGAATGAAGCCGCCCGCCTCACGCAGCTGCTCGCTGATACGCCGAGGGTCGAACTGCACACTGTTGTACAGGTACGTAAACCCAAAGATCAGCGCCGCCTCCAGCGCGAGGTACCAAGGGCTCCCAAAGGTGAGGTACGTCTGAATAAAAGCATTCACTTCAGGCGCGCGGGTCTGCGTGGCGCTCGCGATGAGGTTGGGAAGAATAAGCATCGCAGAGGCAAAGATCACCGGGATCACGCCGGCCTGGTTCACCTTGATGGGCAGCCACGTGGCTTGTCCACCCAGGTTACGCGCGGCCCCGCCGGGTGCTCCGCCGCGCGCGCGCGCATAGGTCACCGGCACCCGCCGCTCCCCCTGGTAGACGTACACAATCCCCGCGATGGTCACCAGAATGACGGCCACAAAGGCCAGAAGTTGCAGCAGCGACACCTGCTCGGTGCGGAACAGCTGGGCAGTCGCAGCGATCTCCCGCGGGTAGTTGGCAATGATGCCCGCCGTGATAATCAGGCTGATCCCGTTGCCAACCCCCACCTCGGTGATGCGCTCACCAATCCACATGGTAAAGGCGATCCCGGCCACCTGCGTCAGCACCATCACCAGCACGGTAAAGAGCCCAGGGTCCCAGCCGATCGCCACAAAAGCGGGATTGCTGGTGATGTACAGCGAGAAAAACAGCGCCTGCACCGCGCCGAGGCCAATGGCCGCGTAACGCGTGTACTGGTTGATCTTCTTGCGACCTTCCTCACCCTCTTTGCTGAGCTTTTCCAGCGTGGGGATGGTGGTGGTGAGCAGCTGAATGACGATGCTGGCCGTGATGTAGGGCAGCACGCCCAGCGCAAAAATCGAGAACTGCGAAAGATTGCCCCCCGAGATCAGGCTGATCAACCCGAAAAGGCCACCCGAGGTGGCCTGTTCCAGAGCTGCCGTGTTCACGCCGGGCGTCGGAATGGTGCTTCCGAGGCGGTACACGGCGAGGAGCAGCAGGGTGAAGACAATCTTCCGCCGCAGGTCCGGAATGCGGAACGCGTCGCGGAAGGCGCGCAGCATGTTACTCCGCCTGCTCGGTCTGAGGTTTGCCCGCGTTCTGCGCGATCACGACGCGGCCGCCCGCCGCCTCCACCGCCCGCACGGCTGCCTCGCTGGCCGCGTCCACGTGCACCGTCACCGCACGCGTGACTTCACCGCGAGCCAGGAGCTTCACCGGACGGTTCTTGCGGCGCACCAGGCCCGCCGCTTCCAATGCGGCCCGGTCAAGGAGATCCCCCTCGACACCGGCCAGTTGGCTGAGGTTCACCACCTCATAGGTCGTGCCGACGTTGTTAAACCCGCGCTTGGGCAGGCGGCTGATCAGCGTGCTGCGGCCACCCTCAAAGAACTGGCCTTTGCCCGCGCCGCTGCGCGACTTCTGCCCCTTGTGGCCACGGCCCGCCGTCTTGTCTGTGCCGCCGGGACCACGTCCCACACGCTTCTTGGCCTTGCGGCTGCCGGGTGCGGGCGTCAAATCGTGGAGCTTCACGCTTCCACCTCCACCAGATGCTGAACGGTCTTGATCATGCCGCGAATCGCGGGCGTATCCGCCAGCTCACGGCTGTCACCAATCTTTTTCAGGCCGAGCGCCTTGACGGTCTCCACCTGGTTCTTGGGACGACCGATCACGCTGCGCTTGAGGGTCACCTTCACGGTCGCGCCGTTCGCCGGAGCACTCACAGAGCACCTCCCACCTCGGCCACCGGCTCGCCCACCCGGGGATCAGTGCCGCGAATCGCCCGCACCTGCTTGGCGGTGCGCAGGTTCTTCAGGCCGTCAAACACCGCGTAGGCGACGTTTACCTTGTTGCGGCTGCCGAGCTCCTTGCTGAGCATGTTGGTGATGCCGGCCAGCTCCGCGATGGAGCGGGGCACTGTTCCGGCGATCACGCCCGTACCGGGGCCGGCGGGCTTCAGCAGCACGCGGCTGGTGCTGTTCTCGCCCACGACGTCGTGGGGAATGGTGCCGTTCTCCACCGGTACCGTGATCATGTTCTTGCGGGCGATCGCCTTGGCCTTCTCGATGGCCACGGGCACTTCTTTCGCCTTGCCAATGCCCATGCCCACACGGCCATTGCGGTCTCCGAGAATCACCAGAGCAGCGAAGCGGAACCGGCGGCCGCCCTGATAGGTCTTGGACGTGCGGTTCACAAACAGCATCTTCTCTTCGAATTCGCTGGTTTCCCGCTCGCGGTCATTCCGACGGTTAAAAGTCAAGGCCACCCTCCCGCGCCGCCTCTGCGAGCGCCTTTACGCGGCCGTGGTACTTGTACTGGCCGCGGTCGAATACGACCTGCTTGACACCCTTGGCGGCGGCGGCTTCAGCGAGCGCACGGCCAACCGCAGCAGCGGTGTCGGTCTTGGTGCCCGTCTTGACGGCGCTGCTGCTGGCCGCCACCAGCGTGGTGCCGGAGCGGTCGTCAATAATCTGGGCATAGATATGCTTGCTGGAACGGAACACGCTGAGGCGGGGGCGCTCCCCGGCGGCCTCGCGCACCTTGCGGCGAGCGCGCAGCTTGCGCCGAATGGCGGTCTGACTGGCCATTACTTCTTCCCTTTCCCGCCCGTGGCGCCGGCCTTACCG
The DNA here is from genome assembly GCF_000745175.1 of Deinococcus sp. YIM 77859. NCBI lineage: Bacteria > Thermotogati > Deinococcota > Deinococci > Deinococcales > Deinococcaceae > Deinococcus > Deinococcus sp. YIM 77859. The sequence continues at coordinate 2,434,932 of NZ_JQNI01000002.1, read as the reverse complement.
GCCTTGAGGGCGATCTGTTCGCCAACAAAGCGCACGCCTTTGCCGTGGTAGGCGTCAGGCTTGCGGACCTTGCGGACATTCGCAGCCACCTGGCCCACAAGCTGCTTGTCGATGCCCGACACGTCGATCCGGGTGGGCTCGGGCACAGCAAAGGTCACACCGGCCGGCGGCTCAATGACCACTGGATGGCTGTAGCCGATGGTCAATTCAAGGTTCTTGCCAACAAGGCGAGCGCGGTAACCGACCCCACGCAGCTCCAGGTTGATGGTGTAGCCCTCGCTGACGCCCTTTACAGCATTGGCGACAAGCGTCCGCGTCAGGCCGTGCAGGGCCCGGTGCTCTTGGCGGTCACTGGGCCGCGTCACCAGCAGCTGGCCATTCTCATTCACGATGTTGAGGGCCGTGTTGTAGGGAACCGTCAGTTCACCCTTGGGCCCCTTGGCCGTGAATACACCGTTCTGGGCATTCACAGTCACGCCGCTCGGCACGGCGATGGGTTGTCTACCGATACGGGACATGGATGTCCTCCTTCATTCCTTAAGTCGTGAGCCGCTGGTGTGCGGACTCCGAGGTCAGGTCACTGCCTGCGTCTTACCAGAGGACGCAAACGACTTCGCCGCCAACACCCTGCTTGCGGGCTTCGCGGTCGGGCAGCAGCCCCTTGCTCGTCGAGACGACCGCTAGACCCAGACCACGCTGGATGCGGGGGAGGTTTTCTGCACTCACGTAGGCGCGGCGGCCAGGGCGGCTGACGCGCTCGATGTGCTTAATCACCTGCTCGCGCTTCTGGCCGTACTTGAGGGTAAGGCGCAGCACGTCGAACTTCTGGCCCTCAGGGCGCACGCGCTCGACGCCCGCGATGTACCCTTCGCGGACCAGCAGCTTGGCGAGTTCCTCCTTGAACTTGGAGGCCGGGATGTCGACGCTCTCCTTGTAGGCGCGCGTCGCATTGCGAATGCGCGTGAGCATGTCGGCGATGGGATCACTCAGCATGATGCCTCCGGGGGCACGGGGCCCCGGGCGGGGGGGAAACTGCCACAACAGCAGCCTCCCCAGTCTTCCCAAAGAACGTAGTCCTGCCCATAGGCGGGCACTTCTTCTGTTGGGTCCTAGCTCCCTGGTCCGGACGATCACCCTCCAAAGCGGAACGGTTCGTATCCGGGGGAGGTCTTACCAACTGGCCTTTTTCACGCCGGGCAGTTCGCCCTTGTGCGCCAGTTCACGGATGCAGATGCGGCACATCCCGAAGAAACGGTAGTACCCGCGGGCGCGTCCGCAGCGGCTGCAACGGTTGTAGTTCTGCACGGCAAACTTGTGACCGCGCGCCGCCTTTACAACTTTAGAGGTATTCGCCATTTGCCTGTCCTTACTTGCGGAACGGGAGACCCATCGCCTGGAGCAGAGCGCGGGCTTCCTCGTCGGTTTTCGCGGTAGTCACGATGGTGATGTCCATCCCGCGGACCTTGTCCACCATATCATAGGTGATCTCAGGGAAGATCAGCTGCTCCTTGATGCCGAGGTTGTAGTTGCCGCGGCCATCAAAAGCGTTGGGGCTGACACCGCGGAAGTCGCGGATACGGGGCAGACCAATATTGATCAGCTTCTCCAGAAACACGTACATGCGCTCACCGCGCAGCGTGACCTTGACGCCCACGGGCATGCCCTGCCTGAGCTTGAAGTTGGAGATGCTCTTCTTGGCCTTGGTGACGACGGGCTTTTGCAGCGCAATCAGGGCAAGTTCCCGGGCTGCCTTCTCGATGGCCTTGCTGTCATCCTTGGAAGAGCCCAGGCCCTCGTTGATCACGATCTTCTCGATGCGCGGCACGGCCATGATGCTGGAGTAGCCGAACTGCTGCATCAGCTGGGGCCGGACCTGCTCGTTGTACTTCGCTTTGAGCGTCTGCATGCTTGCCTCTCTTCGGGCGGACTTCGTCGCCCGGGTTCACGCCTTACACGTGGCCCTTGTGCTTAGTCGATGACCTTGCCGCTCTTGACCGCGACGCGGACCTTTTTGCCGTCCACGATCGCCTTGCGCACGCGGGTGGGCTTACCCGTCTCGGGGTCGACCAGGGCAACCTTGCTCGCATGGAGGGCCGCTTCACGCCGCTCGATGCCGCCCTGCGGGTTGGCCGCAGAGGGCTTGACGTGCTTGGTGACGAGGTTCACGCCCTCGACCACCACCTTCGCGTCACGGGGCAGCGCGAGCAGCACCTTCCCGGTCTGACCCTTGTGCTTGCCGCGCAGCACGATCACGGTGTCACCCTTCTTGACGTGCAGCTTGTCGTTATGATGGCTACCGGCGCTGGGACGGGGCATTACAGCACCTCCGGGGCCAGGGACACGATCTTCATAAAGCGGCGATCACGCAGCTCGCGGGCGACCGGTCCAAAGACACGGGTGCCGCGCGGCTCACCCTGGTTGTTGATGATGAC
>NZ_JQNI01000002.1:2385000-2427500 GCF_000745175.1 Deinococcus sp. YIM 77859 | reverse complement strand
CACGGTCGCCCTTCCAGATCTGGGTCATGCCGATCTTGGTGCCGAGGATGCCCTTCATGCCCGGCCCCCAACGGTCTTGATCTCGATGTCCACGCCGGTGGGCAGGTCGAGAGTCATCAGGCTGTCGATCGTCTTTTTGGTGGGGTTCATGATATCCACCAGACGGTTATGGGTACGAATCTCGAAGTGCTCGCGGCTGTCTTTGTACTTAAAGGGGCTGCGCAGCACAGTAAAGCGGCGAACGCGGGTGGGAAGCGGCACGGGGCCACTCACGTCCGCCCCGGTGCGGCGGACCGTATCCACGATCTTGCTCGCGGACTGGTCCAGCGCCTTGTGGTCAAAGCCACGCAGTTTAATCCGAATCTTCGGGGCAACCATTGTCTTTACTCCAGGACCTTGGTGACGACGCCAGCGCCGACGGTACGGCCACCTTCGCGGATGGCGAAGCGCAGGCCTTCTTCCATGGCGATGGGCTTGATCAGCTCCACGGTAAACGTCACGTTGTCACCGGGCATCACCATTTCCACGCCCTGCGGCAGCTCCACCACCCCGGTCACGTCCGTCGTCCGGAAGTAGAACTGCGGCCGGTAGCCCCCGAAGAACGCGCTGTGACGCCCCCCCTCGTCCTTCGAGAGCACGTACACGCTCGCCTCGAACTTGGTGTGCGGCGTGATCGAGCCCGGCTTCGCCAGCACCTGACCACGCTCCACGTCGTCACGCGCCACACCACGCAGCAGCACCCCCACGTTGTCTCCGGCCATCCCCTGGTCCAGCAGCTTGCGGTGCATCTCCACCCCGGTGATGGTCGTCTTCTTGGTGTCGCGCAGACCCACGATCTCCACTTCGTCCCCCACCTTGCACACGCCGCGCTCCACTCGGCCCGTCGCCACCGTGCCGCGCCCCGTGATGGTGAACACGTCTTCCACCGGCATCAGGAAGGTCTTGTCCGTGGCCCGTTCAGGCGTGGGAATGTAGCTGTCGATCGCGTCCAGCAGTTCCCAGATGCGGTCCACCCACTCGTTCTCACCGCGCTGCGTCGACGGGTTCTTCTGCAGCTGTTCCAGCGCCTGCAGGGCGCTGCCCTTCACCACCGGCAGGTCGTCCCCCGGGAACTCGTACTTGCTCAGCAGTTCACGCACTTCCATCTCAACGAGTTCCAGCAGCTCTTCGTCATCGACCATGTCCACCTTGTTCATGAACACGACGATGTAGGGCACCCCCACCTGACGCGCCAGCAGGATGTGCTCGCGGGTCTGGGGCATCGGGCCGTCGGCCGAGCTCACCACCAGGATGGCGCCGTCCATCTGGGCCGCGCCGGTGATCATGTTCTTGACGTAGTCCGCGTGACCGGGGCAGTCCACATGGCTGTAGTGCCGCGCCGGCGTGTTGTACTCGACGTGCGCGGTGTTGATGGTGATGCCGCGCGCCTTTTCTTCGGGTGCTTTGTCGATCTGGTCGTACGCCAGCTTCTCGACCGTGGGGTCCATCGCCGCAGCCGTAAAGGTGATCGCCGCCGTCAGCGTCGTCTTCCCGTGGTCCACGTGCCCGATCGTTCCCACGTTCACGTGCGGCTTCGTCCGCTCAAACGTTCCTTTTGCCATGATCGTTCTCCTCCAAGCGGTGGGAGAGCACGCCAAAAAAACCCTTTGATCGGGCCTGTGGGTGCGCCCACATTGGGTTGATTCCCGCCAGGGCGGTGTCCCGCCGTGCTGGCACGTTGCGCGGTCGTCAAAGCTCCCAGCGCACCGACTTGTTAGGCTACTAAAAAAAGGGCTGCCCTGCAAGGGGCGTGCGGGCCTAGCGGCGCAGGTACGCTTTGACCTCGCGGTCAAACGCTCCGATCAACATGATGACGCCAAGGACCGTTCCAAAGGGAAACACCAGCAGGCTCAGCACGGCGATCACGATGCTTGCCACTCGGCCCCAGCTCCGGCCTTCCAGCACCGCCCGGCGCGTCAAGTACAGCAGCAGAATCAACCCGGCCGTCAGAAAAAAAGACAGCCACAAGACCGTCATGACCTGTGGCGGTGTGAGCGTGACTCCCGGAGTCCCCGTCGCCGCGTTTAGTTCAGCGAGCAGCGCATTGATGGTATCGCCGGAGAAGGGCAGCGTCAGCAGCGAGATGGCGTTATACACCAGGCCGATCATCAGGGGCACGGTCAGGAAAGAGAGCCGTGCAGGACGTTGGGAGGGTGTAGGCAAAGGAGAGGGCATGGCTGTAGGCTAACGCCCCCACGGCCATTCCTGTCCAAGAGCAAAGAAAACGGGGAGGAAGCTTCTCGCCTCCTCCCCGGCCTGCAACGCAGAATTACTTCTTCATGAGCTGCTGGGCAAGGTTGTTGGGGACCGGGCTGTAGTGGTCGAAGAACATCGAGTAACTCGCCCGGCCCTGGGTCATGGAGCGCATGTCGGTCGCGTAGCCGAACATCTCCGCCAGCGGGACAAAAGCCCGGACGATCTGCGCATTGCCGCGCGCTTCCATGCCCTGAATCTGACCGCGCCGGCTGTTCAGGTCACCGATGATGTCGCCCATGTACTCCTCCGGCACGGTGACTTCCACGCGCATGATGGGTTCGAGCAGCGCGGGAGCACCCTTTTGCACGGCCTCCTTGAGCGCCATCGAGCCGGCGATCTTAAAGGCCATTTCGCTGGAGTCCACCTCGTGGTAGGAGCCGTCGTAGAGGGTGACCTTCATGTCCACGACCGGGAAGCCCAGCATGGGTCCGCTCTGCATCGCTTCCTCGATGCCCTTCTGAGCCGGGCCGATGTACTCCTTGGGCACCGTGCCGCCCACAACCGCGTTTTCGAACACAAAGCCCGCACCGGGCTCCAGGGGCTCGGCCTTGATCTTCACGTGGCCGAACTGACCGCGCCCACCCGACTGACGCACAAACTTGCCTTCCACGTCGACCGGTCGAGTGATCGTCTCGCGGTAGGCTACCTGCGGCGCGCCGACGTTGGCGTCCACCTTGTACTCACGCTTCAGGCGGTCCACCAGAATTTCCAGGTGCAGCTCACCCATGCCCGCAATGGTGGTCTGACCCGACTCGGGATCGGTCTCCACCTTGAAGGTAGGATCTTCTTCGGCAAGCTTCTGGAGGCCAATCCCCATCTTTTCCTGGTCGGCCTTGGTCTTGGGCTCGATGGCGAGCTTGATGACGGGCTCGGGTACGTCGATGCTCTCCAGCAGCACGCGCGGATCGCCGTCGCCGATCAGGGTGTTCCCCGTACCCGCCTCCTTGAGGCCGATCACCGCACCCAGCTCGCCTGCCTTGAGCTCGCTGACTTCTTCACGGCTGTTGGCGTGCATCTTCAGCAGGCGGCCGACGCGCTCGCGGCGCTCCTTGCTGGCGTTGTACACATAGGAACCGCTCTGGAGCGTGCCCGAGTAGATGCGCACAAAGGTCAGGCGGCCCACGTAGGGGTCAGCCATGATCTTAAAGGCCAGCGCGGCCAGCTTGCCTTCGGGGTCAGCGGGGTACTCGATCACCTCGCCGCTCTCGGTCGTGCCCTTGATGGCGGGGATATCGAGCGGACTGGGCAGGTAGTCTACGACCGCGTCGAGGAGAAGCTGCACGCCCTTATTCTTCAGCGAGGAGCCGCACAGCACCGGGAAGATCTTCTTCTCGATGGTGCCCTTGCGGAGCGCGGCCACAAGCTGTTCGACGCTGGGTTCCTCGCCTTCGAGGTACAGCATCATGAGGTCTTCGTCAACCTCAGCGGCGGCCTCGATGAGCTGCGCGCGCATCTCCGCCACCTTGTCCGCGTACTCGGCGGGCACGTCGTGTTCCTGAATCTCGGTGCCCAGGTCGTTCGTGTAGGTGTAGGCGCGCTGGCGAACGAGGTCGATGATGCCCTTGAACTCGTTCTCCTGGCCCATCGGGTACTGAATGGGGGCCGGAATGGCGCCCAGACGCTCGCGGATGTCGTTCACCACGAGCTCGAAGGAGGCGCCCGTCTTGTCCATCTTGTTGGCAAAGGCGATGCGCGGCACGCCGTAGCGGTCGGCCTGACGCCACACCGTCTCACTCTGCGGCTCGACGCCCTGGCTGGAATCAAACACCGCCACAGCACCGTCAAGCACGCGCATGGACCGCTCCACCTCGATGGTGAAATCCACGTGTCCGGGCGTGTCGATGATGTTGATGGTGTATTCCTCGGTGGTGCCGGAACGCTTCCACTTGGCGGTCGTGGCCGCCGCAGTAATCGTGATGCCGCGCTCACGCTCCTGCTCCATCCAGTCCATCGTGGCGGCGCCGTCGTGCACCTCGCCGATGTTGTGCGTGCGCCCGGTGTAGTACAGGATGCGCTCCGTCGTGGTGGTCTTGCCCGCGTCGATGTGCGCGGCAATCCCAATGTTGCGGAAGTGGGTGAGGTAGCTCTGGGCTTTGGTGGTCATACGTGACTCCCTATTCTCCGGAATGACGCCCTCGCGTCACCGTGAGGTTAAGCGCCCGTTGGTGGACATATTCAGCCCCTTTGACAGGCAACACGTTGAAGAGATGGCCTACCGTTCTGTCCTGTGAAGCCACGCTTCAAGCCGCAGACCCCGCTCCTGTGGAGTGTCAACTTGTAGCGTGTTCAGTGCCGATGGACAACGAAGGGAGAGCCTGTGCTGAGAGGCCGCCTCCCCGGAGAAATCCGAAGTGTCCATGCCTAGGAAAGGAGGCATCTGGGAAGGGCATCGCCATCAGGACCCAACGCAGTGGATTGCCACAGGCGTGCCCCGAGAAGCCCAGCGGATTTCTCCAAAGGGTATGTCACCAGCGGTAGTGGGCGTAGGCGCGGTTGGCCTCCGCCATACGCTCCATGTCGTCCTTCTTCTTGATGGCAGCGCCGCGGCCCTGCGCGGCATCCATCATCTCGCCCGCCAGACGCTCGATGGCGGTACGCTCGGGACGGCTTTCCATCGCATCGGTCAGCCAGCGCAGCGCGACACTCTGCTGACGGCGAGGCCCCACCTCGACCGGCACCTGGTAGGTGCTGCCGCCCACACGACGGCTGCGAACTTCCACGCGGGGCTTGACGTTGTCAAAAGCCTGGCGGAAGACCTTCAACGGCTCCTGGCCGGTGCGTTCCTGCACCAGGCGGCAAGCCCCGTAGAAGATGCGGCTGGCAAGGTTCTTCTTGCCGTCTTTCATGATGCGGTTGATCATCGCGCTCACCAGCACGTCCTGGTAGACCAGGTCGGGCTGGAGCTGGCGCACTTCTGCTCTGCGGCGACGTGCCATATCGACTCCTTAACTCCTGTCTCGGTACATGGGTCTCACCCCCTGCGGCCTGCCTGCGAAGCGGCGGGGCAGTGTCCTCCCCGCAGCACTTCCGGCGGGGGGTTACTTCTTCTTCGCGCCCGCAGCGGCCGCGCCGGCCTTGGGCTTCTTGGTGCCGTATTTGGAGCGGCTCTTGTTGCGGTCCTTGACGCCCTGGGTATCAAGCGTGCCGCGCACGATGTGGTAACGCACACCGGGCAGGTCCTTGACACGGCCCCCGCGAATCAGCACCACGCTGTGTTCCTGGAGGTTGTGGCCTTCCCCAGGAATGTAGGCCGTCACCTCAAACTGGCTGGAGAGGCGCACACGAGCGATCTTGCGCAGCGCCGAGTTGGGCTTCTTGGGGGTCGTCGTCTTGACGACCGTGCAGACGCCGCGGCGGAACGGGCTACCCTTGAGGGCCGGAACCTTGCTCTTCTTGGGAAGGGTCTTGCGCCCCTTACGGAGCAGTTGCTGGGTGGTAGGCAGGGTCAATCACTCCTAACTGTTGGGTGTCGTGTGGTGGGCTTGCCCACACCGGGTTTGATCGAGGCGACCTGGTCCGGGGGGCAGGCGCGGGTTGACGGTCGAGCCTGAGGTGATCAGCGCACTTCCGTCTCGCTGTCAGCATCAGCGCGGGAAGTGGCGTGCCGAAAAACTCCCCTGGTGCAACCCATACCGGGCAGTTTTCAACCGGAGAAGTATACGGTGCCGCCTGGGGTCAGCGCAAGGACGGCCACCCTCCGCAGGAAAGCCCGCGAGGACCTTCGCTCTGGCGCAGCCTCCCCTCCTCAAGGGACTTCAGGCTTACTCGGCCCCTCCCGCCTTGAAGGCCGCACCCACCACCTCGCGGGCCTCGGCCAGAACCTCCTGCAGATGCTCGGGGCCCTTAAAGCTTTCGGCGTAGATCTTGTAGACGTCCTCGGTGCCGCTGGGCCGAGCGGCAAACCAGGCGTGCTCGGTCGTGACCTTGAGGCCGCCGATGGGCTCTCCGTTGCCGGGGGCGCGGGTAAGCTTGGCCGTGATCGGGTCGCCCGCCAGGGTGGTGGCCGTGACCTGCTCGGGGCTGAGGTGAGCGAGCACCCTCTTCTGCGCGGCGTTGGCCGGAGCGTCCTGACGGTCATAGGCGGTCGCGCCGTACTGCGCTGTGAGCGCGGCGAAACGTTGCGAGGGGGTCTGCCCGGTTCTGGCGGTGATCTCGGCGGCGAGCAGGCCCGCGATGATGCCATCCTTGTCGGTGCTCCATGCCCGGCCATCCCGGCGCAGGAAGCTCGCGCCCGCCGACTCCTCGCCGCCGAAGCCCAGGAAGCCGGTCAGAAGACCTTCCACGAAGTACTTGAAACCAACCGGCACCTCGACCAGCCTGCGCCCCAGCCCCGCGGTCACTCGGTCAATCAGGGCGCTAGAGACGAGCGTTTTGCCCACACCCGCGTCCGCGCTCCAACCCGTTCGGTTTCGGAAGAGGTAGTCGATCATCACAGCGAGGTAGTGGTTGGGATTCATCAGGCCGCTTTGCGTCACGATGCCGTGACGGTCCGCGTCGGGATCGTTGCCCACCGCCACATCAAAATCATCCTTGAGGCGCAGCAGGCTCGCCATGGCGTAGGGGCTGGAGCAGTCCATACGGATCTTGCCGTCCTTGTCCACCGTCATAAAGGCAAAGCTGGGATCGATCCGGGTATTCACGATGGTGAGATTCAGGCCGTGTGCGTCGCGGATCGCCTCCCAAACGGGCAGGCTGGAACCACCGAGAGGATCGACGCCGATCCGAACACCGCTCTGCCGAATGGCGTCCAGATCGATCACCTGACCGAGTTCCGAGACATAGGGCGCGATGAAGTCGAAGGGGTCCAGCGCGCTCAGCGCCTCATCCAAAGACACCCGCTTCACCTCACGCAACCCGCCCTCCAGCAGGGCATTCGCGCGCTGTTGTACGGCGCGGGTGATGTCGGTGTCCGCCGGGCCGCCCGAGGGTGGGTTGTACTTGAAGCCGCCGTCTTGGGGAGGATTGTGGCTGGGTGTGATCACGATCCCATCCGCCGTCCCGCCCTGACCCGCGCGATTGTGGTTCAGAATCGCGTGGCTGACCAGGGGGGTGGGGGTAAAGAAGCCGGGCTGGGCACGCACCCGCACTCCATTGGCCACGAGAACCCGCACGGCGGTGATCCAGGCCGGTTCCGAAAGCCCGTGGGTATCTTGCCCCAGGTACAGCGGTCCGGTGATGCCGGCGGCCGCCCGATGCTCGGCCACAGCCTGACTGATCGCCAGGATATGCGCCTCATTGAAAGACCCATTCAGGCTGGTGCCGCGGTGCCCGCTGGTGCCAAAGGCGACCCGCTGCGCTTCTCGCGTGGGGTCGGGGCGCGTCTCGTAGTAGTGGGCCACCAGCCGCGGGATATTCGTGAGGAGGGCTTGGGGGGCAGGCTCACCGGCCAGAGGACTCAGCGTCATAGGGGCAGTCTAAAAGGCCGCCTCAGGAAGCTGAACGCCCGGCATATTCAGGGACACCTCATCGGTGTGACCGGGAGCCGAAACGGGCCCTTCCCCAGCGGGTACCCTGGCTCCATGCGCGAGTTCCTGAACGACTGGTGGCGGCTTTTCAAGCTGATCGCTGGAGTGGTCGCCCTCCCGCTGCTGCTCTGGGGCCTGCTGGTCTGGGCGGGCGTTCTCCGGTGAGGTTTAGCGGGCCAACCTCAGCAGCCTCACCAGATCGGCAGGTTCGTCCCCACGGGCGCGGCACTGCTCCACGTAGGCTTCGAGAATGACGTCCCCGGCCGACTCCAAGGCACTCTTCGCACTGGCGTAGAGGGTCATGACCTCCACGCAGTTCTTCTCCTCCTCCACCATCTTCTGGAGGCCCCGAATCTGCCCCTCCAGGCGGCGCAGGCGATTAAGAATCTTCGTCTTCTCGGCAGCACGGTCAGGGACAGTCGCAGTCACGAGGGCAGTATACCCCCTGGGGTATTTGACGGATAGGGGGAGGGGGTATAGCATCCTGTCATGTACTTTCAACGCTTCTACGACACGGACCTGGCGCAGGCGTCGTACATGATCGGCTGTCAGCAGACCGGCGAGTGCCTGGTGGTGGACCCGATCCGTGACATTTCCCAGTACCTGGAGGAGGCGGAGAGCCAGAAGCTCCGCATCACCCACGTCACGGAAACGCACATTCACGCCGACTATCTCTCCGGCAGTCGCGAGCTGGCCCAGGCGACGGGGGCACGGCTCCTGCTCTCGGACGAGGGCGGCGAGGGCTGGCAGTACACCTACGACGACGGCAATCAGGTCAAGCTGCACGACGGCGACACCTTCATGATCGGCAATGTCCGCATCCAGGCCCTGCACACGCCCGGTCATACCCCCGAGCACCTGAGCTTCCTGGTCACCGATACCCCCCGGGGCGACACGCCCAGCATGATCCTCACCGGAGACTTCGTGTTCGTGGGCGATCTGGGCCGTCCGGACCTGCTCGACGAGGCGGCGGGCGGGCAGGACACGCGCTACGTGGGCGCCCGGCAGATGTTCGCCTCGCTGCGCGACAAGTTCCTGACCCTCCCCGACTACGTGCAGGTCTGGCCCGGTCACGGTGCGGGCAGCGCGTGCGGCAAGGCGTTGGGAGCGGTGCCCACCACCACCGTCGGCTACGAGCGGGCCCTGAGCTGGTGGGGCCGGCTGGTCGAGAAGGGCGACGAAGAGGCGTTCATGCGGCAACTGCTCGAAGGCCAGCCCGACGCGCCGCTGTACTACGGGCGGATGAAGCGGGAAAACCGCGACGGCCCGGCGCTGCTGGGCGAGGTGGCCCCACTGAAGGAGCTGAGCGCCGCTGATGTGAAGACCAGGCTGGCCGCCGGTGCCCGATTGATCGATGCCCGCCCGAAAGAAGAGCATCAGGCCGCCGCTCCCGCAGGCAGCGTGAACCTCCCCGATGGGAAGACCTTCGAAACCTGGGCCGGCTGGCTGCTCACCCCGGACCGCGAGCTGATCCTGCTCGCCTCCAGAGAACGCGCTGAAGCCCTACGCCGCAGGCTATGGATGGTCGGCCTGGACAACGTCACTGGTTTTATTCCCAGTGCCCAGGGCCTGGAGACAGCCCCCGCGCGGCCCATCCCGGCGACTGAACTGGGGTCGCACCCGGACGCCCTGATTCTCGACGTGCGGGCGAAGACCGAGTACGAGGAGGGACACATCCCCGGCGCCCGCCAGCTGCACGCCGGACGCCTCCCCTGGAGGCTCGATACCCTGCCGCGCGACCGCGAGATCATCGTGCACTGCCAGGGGGGCGCCCGCAGCGCCGCTGCCGCCAGCCTGCTGCGCGCCGAGGGCTTCCACGTCACCGAACTCGCCGGGGGCTATGACGCCTGGGCGAGGAGCCAAAAGGACACGCACCCCGCCTGACCCTCACGCGGCGGAGGCGGCACGTCGCAAGCCGCCTCCGCCCCTTGCTGAAAGGAGTCCCCCATGACCTACCAGGACATCTTCACCACGGAACTTGAGAGCAAGAGGCGCGAAGGAGCGCGGCTCGTGGACGTGCGCGAAGACGAGATTGAGTCGAATACCGTGCTGATCTGCGCCAGTGGCAACCGCTTCTCGCAGGGCCAGATCGGACGGATGAACCTCTCCGGGGGGACGGCGGCCTGGGTGTGGGAAGGCCGCGACCTCCACCAGGGCGAGCAACCATGATCCTTGCCTGGATCGGCGCGGCCCTGATCGGGCTCTCGTTGGGGCTGCTGGGATCGGGGGGCTCGATCCTCACCGTCCCGGTGCTCGTCTACCTCGTGGGGGAGCCGGAGAAGCTGGCGATTGCCGAATCCCTCGCCATCGTGGGCGGTATAAGCCTGATCGGGGCGATTCCCTACGCGCTGAGGCGACAGATCGACGGGCGCAGCGTGCTGTGGTTCGGCATTCCCGGCGTGACGGGCACGTACCTGGGTGCGGCGCTCAGCGTGTACGTCTCGGGGGTGGTGCAACTGCTCCTCTTCGCCGCTGTCATGCTGCTCGCCGCCGGGATGATGTTCCGTCCGCAGCGAGGGGAGATCGAGGCCGCCCCTCATCCCCGTTCTCCCCTCAAGATCGGCGCCGAGGGGCTGGGTGTCGGCATCCTGACCGGGCTGGTGGGCGTGGGCGGCGGCTTTCTGATTATCCCCGCGCTGGTGCTGCTGGGTGGCCTCCCCATGAGCCTCGCGGTGGGCACCAGCTTACTCATCATCGCCGCCAAGAGCTTCGCGGGGTTTTACAAGTATCTGCACGTGCTGCAGGAACAGAACCTCGCGATGCACTGGAAGCTGATCCTGATCTTCACCGCCATCGGCATCCTGGGCAGCTTCCTGGGGGCGCGGGTGGGCAAGAACATGTCCAACGACAGCCTGAAACGGGGCTTCGCGGGCTTTCTGGTCGTGATGGGCCTGTACGTGCTGGCGACGAACGTGCCCAAGGTGCTCAACCCGCCTGCCGCCGAGGTGTATTTCAGACGTTGCTGCTCACCTGCTTCTCCCGGAGGTGTTTTTCCTATGACTGAACTGCTCGACCTTCTCCGTTCGCCCTGGCCCTGGTACGTGGGCGGGCCCCTCATCGGCCTCACGGTGCCGCTGCTGCTGTGGCTGGGCAACAAGTCCTTTGGCATCTCCTCCAACCTGCGCCACCTCTGCGCCGTCCTCCTGCCCGACTCGGCCAAACCGAGCTTCTTCCGCTACGACTGGAAGAAGGAACGTTGGAACCTGCTCTTTGCCGCCGGACTGATCCTGGGTGGCTTTGTGGCCGGTGTGTTGCTCGCCAACCCGGAGCCCACCCGCCTGAGCGCCGCGGGCGTGCAGTCGGTGCAGGACCTCGGCGTGCACCTCCGCCCCGGCCTGGTGCCCGCCGAACTCACCGACCTGAGTCACCCCGGCGTGTGGCTCCTGCTGGCGTTGTCTGGCCTGCTGGTGGGCTTCGGCACGCGGTACGGCGGCGGCTGCACCTCCGGGCACGCGATCACCGGCCTCTCCACCCTGCAAGGCCCCTCCCTGATCGCCACCGCGTCCTTTTTTGCAGGTGGCATCCTCAGCGCCAACTTCCTTCTCCCCCTCTTCGTGGCGGTGATCCGGTGACCACATCTCCCCACATTCCTGGCGTCCATTCAGAGTCCACTTCCTCCGCTCGCACCGCCACCGGCCTGCTCGCCTACCTGCTGGCGGGGCTGTACTTCGGCGTGGTGCTGGTGAAGTCGGAGGCCGCGAGCTGGTACCGCCTTCAGGAGATGTTCCGCTTCGAGTCCTTTCACATGTTCGGCCTCATCGGCTCGGCGGTGCTGACCGGCATGGTCACGACCGCCTTGCTGCGCCGCAGCGGCCTGAAAAGCCGCGACGGGCAAACCATCACGGTGACGCCCAAGGAGAAAGGCTGGCGGCGATACGTCTTCGGGGGCCTGACCTTTGGCGTGGGCTGGGGGCTGGCCGGGGTCTGCCCAGGACCGATCTTCGTGCTGCTGGGGGCGGGGGTGTGGCCCATGCTGATCGTCCTCGCCTTCGCCCTGCTCGGCACCTACCTGTACGGCGTGCTGAGGGCCCGCCTGCCCCACTGAGGTTGCCGAACAGTCCACCCTTCTGACCCCACGGCCCAGCGCGAAACCGGGTGCATCACGTTCCTGCCGGGTGCTGGGCCCCGTCCCGCTCCCCGGCGGGCATGGTACGGTTCGGGCCATGACAGACAAGAGCAAGGGGACCAGCCGGGAAAACAATTTCGAGCACGCGCTGGTGCTGGAAACGGCGCGGGTCACCGAGGGGGCCGCGCTCGCTGCCAGCCGCTGGGTGGGGATGGGGGACAAAAACGCGGTGGACGGCGCGGGCACAGAGGCCATGCGCGAGCTGCTGAGCAGTCTGGACATCCGTGGCCGCGTCGTGATCGGCGAGGGGGAGATGGACGAGGCCCCCATGCTGTACATCGGCGAAGAGCTTGGTCAGGGGCAGTACGAGGTGGACATCGCGGTCGATCCGGTAGAGGGGACGACGGTGACGGCCAAGGGCCTGCCCAACGGCCTGGCTGTCATTGCCCTCTCGGAGCGAGGCGGCCTGATGCACGCGCCCGACTGCTACATGGAAAAGCTCGTCGTGCCCCCCCCCGCAGCGGGCCGAGTGAACCTCGACTGGCCGGTCGAGGCCAACCTGTCTGTTCTGGCCCAGAGCCTTGACCGGGGCGTAGAGGACCTGCTCGTCACGATCCTCGACCGCGAGCGGCACGCTGACCTGATTCGCCGGGTGCGGGCGGCGGGCGCACGGGTGAAACTGATTGGGGACGGGGACGTGGTCGCCAGCCTGGCGGTCGGCGTGCGTGGCACCGGCGTTCACGCGCTGATGGGGTCAGGCGGCGCGCCGGAAGGCGTGCTGTCGGCAGCGGCGATGAAGTGCCTGGGCGCAGAGATTCAGGGCCGCTTCATCGCCGAGGACGACGCGATGCGCGAACGCTTCCGGGCCATGGGCGTCGAGGAACACCGGATCTACAAGACCGACGAACTCGCCCCCGGCAGCCAGATCGTCTTTAGCGCGACGGGGATCACCTACGGCGAGCTGCTGAACGGCGTGCGGCGCTTCGGTGGCGGCGCGCGGACCCATACGCTGGTGATGGGCTACGCCAGCCGGGTGGTGCGCTTTATCGATACCGTTCACCTGGAAAAGGAGGGGGCGCGCGTCACCATCCGGGTCTGAGCGGTGGCCGGACAGGGGCCGGACAGCCCGCGCCGCCCCGCATCTCTAAACGAATTCCCAAATCGCTTAACGTTGAATAAAAAGAGTCGTCGGCCCTAGGCTGAACACCATGACGAATCCCAAGCCGGTCAAGCTCGCCATCGTCTACTACTCGACCTACGGCACCAACCATCAGATGGCCGAGGTGGCTGCCGAGGCCGCCCGCGAGGCAGGCGCGGAGGTGCGGCTGCGCAAGGTCAGGGAAACGGCCCCGCAGGAAGTGGTGAACACTCAGGACGCCTGGAAGGCGCAGCAGGAACGCACCGCTGACATTCCCGAGGCCACGCCCGACGACATGGAGTGGGCCGATGCCTACCTCTTCAGCAGCCCCACGCGCTTCGGTGGCGCGGCCAGCCAGGTGCGTGCCTTTATCGACACGCTGGGGGGCTTGTGGGCAACGGGCAAGCTCGCCAACAAGACCTTCAGCGCCATGACGAGCGCCCAGAACCCCAACGGCGGGCAGGAAACGACCCTTCAGACGCTGTACTTCACGGCGATGCACTGGGGCAGCATCATCGTCACGCCCGGCTACACTGACCCCGCCATCTTCGCCTCCGGCGGCAACCCCTACGGCGCGAGCGTGACCGCAACGGGACAACCCCTGAGCGAGGAGGACAAGGCCAGCATCCGGCATCAGGTGCGGCGCCTCGTCGAGATCACGCAGAACCTAAAGGGCTGAAGCCCCCGCCTCCTTCTCCGGTCGCGGAGCAGGGAGGAAAACGGGGCAGGGCCCAGGCGTTCTACAGCTCCCCGTTCCCCCGCACGTCAAAGGTGCCCGAGCGCAACAAGGCGGCCTCACCCTCCCCAAAAGGACTCTGGGTCTGCGACCAGTGAACGGCGGCCTCGATGTCGTAGGGCACGGCACGAAAGTCTACGGTCCAGCGCCCTGCACGCCGTTCCAGAAGCGTCCAGCGGGCGCGGGGATCGCCGTCCACCTGATCGCTGACTGCACCCGCGTTCACCACCAGCGTATCACCCACCCGGGTGGCTCCTGGCCGGTGTGTATGGCCGCACACCACCACCTCGGCGCCGAGCGGCTCGACCAGGGCACACAGCTCGCGGGGATCACGCGCTCGGTAGAAGCCTTGTCCCTCTCCCGTGGGCTCCCAAACCCACAGCAGGCTGTCCCAGGCGCTCTGGGGCGTTCCGTGGCAGGCCAAGAGTGCCCCGGAGAGCGCGCGGACCGTGAGGGGCAGCGCCGCCAACCGGGCCAGCGCCCCGGCCTCCAGCTGCGTCTCCAGCCACCGGCCGTACTCGCGCGCGAGGGGAGAACGCCGCCCACCCGGCCAAAGCTTTTCCTCGTTGTTGCCGCGCACCTCCAGAGCTCCCCCCTGTGCCAGGTCGCGTTGCAGGGCAGCCGCCCGCGCCGGATCCGCGGCCCCCTCCACCTGATCGCCCAGGTTGACGGTCAGGTCGGGGGCCGCTGCCCAAAGGTCGCGCAGCACCGCTTCTAGGGCGAAAGCATTGCCGTGCACGTCGCTGATGACCGCCACCCTCATAGGGGCAGCGTACCCTCTTGTTCGCTGCCCGCTAGCATGCGGCGCATGAGCATCCTTCCGGACTGGCGCATCCGTGAACTCGCCCGAGCGGGCATGATTGAACCCTTCGAAGACCGGCTGGTCCGCAGCGCTGAACAGGGCCACGTCATCAGCTTTGGCCTCTCGAGCTTCGGCTACGACCTGCGCTGTGCCGACGAGTGGAAGGTCTTTACGAACGTCCATAGCGCTGTTGTCGACCCCAAGCATTTTGACGAACGCAGCTTTGTCGATCTTCAGGCGAGCGAGATCATCATCCCACCCAACAGCTTTGTGCTCGCACGCAGCCTCGAATACATGCGCATTCCCGACAATGTGATGGTGGTGGCCCTGGGAAAAAGCACGTACGCACGGTGCGGCATCGTCGCCAACGTCACCCCCCTGGAACCCGGCTGGGAGGGCCACGTCACCCTGGAATTCAGCAATACAACGCCCCTGCCGGCCAAGATGTACGCGAATGAAGGCTGCGTTCAGCTGCTCTTTTTTGAAGGGGAGCGTCCCGAGGTCACGTACGGCGACCGGAAGGGCAAGTATCAGAAACAGACTGGCGTGACGCTGCCGCGCCTGTGATTCGTAGAGCCAGGGCGCTCTTCGTCTCTGAATTCGGCTTTAGGGTCCGCTCGCACAAGCGGGGGAGCGAGGTGGAAAGCTCAGACCATGCCGGATAAAGACGACAAGAACAAGGGTCACACCAGCCTCCCCGAGCAGTACGAACGCAACAGGGAAGAAGTCCACGACATCGAGGACGGCCACCAGCCTTCCCTCAAGGGCGTCAACGACCGCGAGGCGAAGGCCGCCCGCAACACCGAACACGACGGGCGCAAGGAAGAACGGGACGTGGAGGAAGCCCGCAGCGTCCCCGCGACGAACCAGGGCTGAAACAAGGCCGCACCGGGCCGCCCGGCCCTAGCGGCAGAGGGGTTCCAGCGCAGCGCGCAGCACCTGCGGCAGCTCTACCGGCCTGCGCGTTCCCCGATCTACGTACACGTGCACGAAGTGGCCCTGGGCACAGGCCGTCTCCTCCCCTGCTCGGAACACCGCCAGCTCGTAGCGCACGCTGCTGCGGCCCAGATGGGCGACTCGCACACCAACGCTGAGCATCTCCGGAAACGCCGCCGGCGCGAAAAAGGTGCAGCCGGTCTCCACGACCAGCCCGATCACGGCCCCCGCCTGCACGTCGAGGGCTCCGCACGCCGCCAGATAGGCGTTGACGGCCGTATCGAAGTAGGCGTAGTAGGTGACGTTGTTGACGTGCCCGTACACATCGTTGTCGGCCCAGCGGGTGGGCATGGCGTGGTGATAGGGGTAGGCGCTACGGGGATGGGGAGTCGGGCGCGTCATGAGCGCAGCGTAACGCCGCCGCGTTAGAGTGCAGGTATGGAAACCCTGGTGATCACGGCGGCGCGGCGCACGCCGATCGGCAGCTTCATGGGCAGTCTGGCGGACGTTTCGGCGGTGGACCTTGGCGTGACAGCGGCGAGGGCGGTGCTCGAAGGCGTCAAAGCCGACGAGGTGGCCGACGTGATTGTCGGGAATGTCCTCCAGGCTGGGCAGGGCATGAATGTGGGGCGGCAGATCGCGGTGAAGGCGGGTCTGCCCCAGCACGTTCCCGGCCAGACGGTCAACCGGGTGTGTGGCTCCGGGCTCCAGGCGGTTATCTCCGCCGTGCAGGGCCTGCGCGCTGGGGACGGGAAGCTTTACCTCGCGGGCGGCACCGAAAGCATGAGCCGGGCGCCATACCTGCTGCCGGGGGCGCGCAAGGGCTACCGCCTCGGTCACGCGCAGGTGCTTGACTCCATCCTGTCCGACGGGCTGACCGACGTGTTTCACAACTACCACATGGGCATCACGGCGGAAAACATCGCCGAGCAGTGGAACCTCACGCGCGAGGACCAGGACGCCTTTGCCCTCGAAAGCCAGCGCCGGGCGGCCGCGGCCATTGCGTCCGGAGCCTTTGTGGACGAGGTCGTACCCGTGGAGGTGCCCGGAAAAAAAGGCCCCACCCTGTTTGACCGCGACGAGTACGTGCGCCCCGACAGCACGGCGGAAGGTCTGGCCAAACTCAAGCCCGCCTTCAAACAGGACGGCACCGTGACCGCTGGGAACGCCAGCGGCCTGAACGACGGGGCAGCCATGCTCGCGGTCGCGACCGAGGCGTACGCGCAGGCCAATGGTCTGCCCGTGCTGGCCGAGATCACGAGTTACGCGGCCATCGGCGTGGACCCCCGAATCATGGGCATCGGCCCAGCCAAAGCCGTGCCCGTCGCCCTGGAGCGGGCCGGGATGAGCGTACGGGACGTGGACCTCTTCGAACTCAACGAGGCCTTTGCCGCGCAGAGCCTCGCCGTGGTGCGTGACCTGGATGTGGATCCCGCGCGGGTGAACGTGACGGGCGGGGCCATCGCGCTGGGTCACCCCATCGGGGCAAGCGGTGCCCGCGTCCTCGTCACGCTGGTCCACGCTCTGCGCCGCTCGGGCAAGGAAATCGGCGTCGCCAGCCTGTGTATCGGCGGCGGCATGGGGATTGCGATGGTGGTGCGGGCACGGGAGTAGGCTTTCCCGCCGCAGGCCTTTCTCTCACCTCCCCTGCCGTGCAGCTCTGGTGATTCTGAGTTCCGAGCGGCAGGACCCTGAAGAAAGCCGGAATGCGCCGCCCCCCAGCGCGCGGGAGACTGGGGCATGAGTGACCCCTTTCGAGACGGCAAGCCCGATCACGCTCCTGCCGACGGCACCCAGGTCAACGAGCTCACCGGTCAGCCGGATCACCGCACGGGCTACCAGATGCCCGATCCCAAAGACGTCCACGAGGCGCACTACACCACCACGCCCCTCGAGGACCGCGTGGCCAGTGCCGACCAGGGCAAGGCTCAACCCCCGGAGCCGCAGGACCCCCGCGAGATCACCGGGCAGTTTGACCACCTCGCCACCCGTGACCCGGAGGCGATGGCACACGCCCCGCAGGAGGCCGAGTTCGCGGGCGCACAGACGGTGGAGGGCTTGGGCTTTGACCGGCGAACCGTGGACGGCTTGGCGGTCGCCAACCTCGACGTCACGGCCAGCCTGGCAACCACCGCAGCCCGCCGAAACGAGGCGATCGATCCAAACCCCGACTACGTCCCGCCCAGCCAAAAGGTCGTGCCCCACGTGCCGGAGCAGCCCGGCGACCTCCCGCCCGGCGTTCCTGCCGAACTCAAAGCCGAGGTCGAGGGGACGGAGGACGACGAGAGGCTGGTGTAGAGCGCCCGTACAGAATGCATCCGCCCCCACCCGACCGGTGGGGGCTTTTTTGCTGGTCGCGGGCCGCCTTACAGGACGATCAGGAAAGGATCTTCGAGCGTCTCGCAGATAAAGCGCAGGAAGCGAGCGGCGTCTGCGCCGTCAATGAGGCGGTGGTCATAGGTAAGGCTGAGGGGCAGCATGTTGCGCGGCTCAAAGCTGCCGGTTTCACGGTTCCACACCGGCTCGAAGCCGCCGCGCGACACGCCCAGGATAGCGACCTCGGGAGCGTTCACGATGGGTGTAAAGCCGGTCCCCCCGATGCCACCCAGGTTGGAGATCGTAAAGGTCGCGCCCTGCATCTCGGCCGGGCTCAGCTTGCGCTCACGCGCCTTAGAAGCGAGTTCACTCAGCTCCAGCACGATCTCGGTGATGCTCTTGCGGTCGGCGTCCTTGAGGACGGGGACCAGCAGGCCTTGGGGCGTGTCCACAGCGACGCCGAGGTTGACGTAGTCCTTGTAGATCACCTGCTGGTGTTCTAGGTCCAACGAGGCCCCGAACTTGGGGAATTTCCGCAGGGCGTTCGCCACGACCTTCATCAGGATGTGGGTCATGGTGAGCTTACCGCCCGCTCGCTCCACGCGGGCCGCAAACTGCTTGCGCACCTCCTCCATGCGGGTCACGTCCGCCTTGTCGAAATGCGTGACCATCGGGATGGTCGTCCACGACTGGGTCATGGAGCGCACCGTGGCGCGGCGGATGCCGCTCATGTCCTCGCGGCGCACCGGACCCCACTTCGCGAAGTCGGGCAGGGGGGCAGGAGCCGCCTGACCACTGACCGCCACCGCTGGCTGCGGAGCGCTGGGCGCCTGCACGCTGGGCGTTCCCGCCGCCCGGCGAACGTCCTCCTCGCTGATGCGCCCCGCAATGCCGGTGCCGTGCACCGTCTGAATGTCCACGTGCAGCTCACGGGCCAGGCGGCGCACACTGGGCGCGGCGGGAATCACCGGACGGCCGTCAAAGGTCTGGGTGTCGTAGGGCCGCTGGGCACCGGGCACCTGGGTCGGGGCCGTGGGCACAAACGCGCCGGAGGTCTGCGCCTCCTGCGTCTTCTGCGCAGGAGCGGTGGACGAGGCCTGTGGCTGACCGCCCTCCCCGCCCAGGGTGAGGATCACGCCGCCGACCTTCAGGCTATCCCCCACCTTGACCGCCACGTCCTGCACGGTGCCGGAGGCGTTGGCCGGCACCTCGACCACCGCCTTGTCCGTCTCGATCTCGATGACAGGCTGACCTTCTGCGATCACGTCGCCGGGCCTCACAAGCACGTTGACCACAGTGCCCTGCTCGATGTTGTCGCCCACATCGGGCAGGGTGACCTGCCGGCTGCCCGCCTGCCCCCCTACAGCCGTTGGAGCGCTGGGGCTCACCGTGGGCTGCGGCCCACTCGCCGCCTGCTCCTTTTGCGCCGCCTGCTGCGCCTGTGCAACGCGGTTGGCCGTGTTCGCATCCAGGGCCACATTGGCAAGGTCCGGCTCCGCCGAGGGCAGGCTCGGCGCGGGCGCCTGCGGAACGCTGCCCGCCTCTCCACCCTCCGCCAGCGTCAGGAGGGTACCGCCCACCTTGACCGTGTCGCCCACGTTCACATTCACGCTCTGAACGGTGCCGCCCTGGGTCGCAGGGACCTCGACGACCGCCTTATCCGTCTCGATCTCGATGATGGGCTGGCCTGCTGCAATCACGTCGCCGGGCCCCACGAGCACCGTCACGACGGTTCCCTGTTCGATGTTGTCGCCCACGTCGGGCAGTTTCAGTTCAGTTGCCATTGGCAGTCACGCTCCTTGATTGAGAGGGCCATCAGCCGTCAGCCATTAGCCTTCAGCATACGGGGCTAACCTCTGACGGCTGACGGCTGACGGCTTACCGCAAAACGGGCGCTTCCCGCTCCGGGTCGATGCCGAGGTCTCCCAGCGCCTTGGCGACCACGTCGCCCTTGAGCTTGCCGTCCCGCTGAAGGGCATACAGGGTGGCCAGGACCACGTGCCGGGCATCCACCTCGAAGAAGTCGCGCAGTTCGGGGCGGTCTTCGGAGCGGCCGAAACCGTCGGTGCCCAGCACCCACAGCTTGCGGTCGAGGTGCCCATTCAGGCCGTCGGCGCCCAGCTTCACATAGTCGCTCACCGAGACGAGCACGCCCGGCGCGTTCTCCTGGCTGAGCTGCCCCGCCACGTAGGAGACGCGAGGTTCTTCGGTCGGGTGCAGCATGTTGTAGCGCTGAGTCAGCAGGGCGTCCTGGTGGAGTTCCTTGTAGCTCGTCACGCTCCACACATCGGCCGCCACACCGTAGGCTTCGAGCATCCTGGCGGCTTCGAGCGCCGCGCCCATCGCCGGGCCGCTGGCCAGGAGCTGCGCCCGCAGCTTGGCCTTGTTGTTCTCGCTCCGCTGGAAGCGGTACATCCCCCGGAGAATGCCCTCGCGAACCTCGTCGCGGTTTTCGGGCATGGGCGGCTGCACCTCGTTCTCGTTGTCGATGGTGACGTAGTAGAACTCGTCGATGCCGTCCACGTACATGCGCTGAATGCCGCGCTCGACAATCACCGCGAGTTCGTAGGCAAAGGCCGGGTCGTACACCTTGAGGTTGGGCACCACGTAGGCCTGAAGCAGGCTATTGCCGTCCTGGTGCTGAAGGCCCTCGCCCGCGAGCGTGGTGCGGCCCGCCGTCGCGCCGAACAGGAAGCCGCGCGCGCGCTGATCCGCAGCCGCCCACACCAGGTCGCCGATGCGCTGCATCCCGAACATGGAGTAGAAGACGTAGAAGGGAATGGTGGGCACGCCGTGGTTGGCGTAGGCCGTCGCCGCCGCAATCCAGCTGCTCATCGCACCGTCTTCGGTGATGCCCTCCTCGAGCATCTGGCCGTCGACGGCCTCCTTGTAGACCATCAGCGAGCCGAAGTCCACCGGCTGGTACTTCTGGCCGCGCGGGCTGTAGATGCCGATGCGCGGCACCAGGGCGTCCATCCCAAAGGTGCGCGCCTCGTCGGGGACGATGGGCACGATGTACTTGCCGATTTCCTTGTCCCGCAGCAGCTTGCTCATGATCTGTACGGCGGCCATCGTGGTGCTGACGGCGCGGCCCTTGCTGCCCGCCGCGAACTCCTCGTAGAACTCGCCGGTCGGCACGGTGGGCCGGGGGTAATTCACCTCGCGCTTGGGCACAAAGCCGCCCAACGCCTCGCGCCGCGCGAGCATGTACCGGATCTCGGGGCTATCCGGGCCAGGGTTGTAGTACTCCAGGTGCTCGACCTGCTCGTCACTGAGCGGCAGTTCGAGGAGGTCACGCAGGTTCTTGAGGGCGTGGAAATCCAGCTTCTTAACTTGGTGGGCCACGTTGCGGGCCTGTGCCGTCTCGCCCAGGCCGTAACCCTTCACCGTGCGGGTGATCACGACGGTGGGGCTGCCCTGATGCTCCACGGCGGCCCGGTAGGCGGCGTAGACCTTTTTCACGTCGTGTCCGCCGCGGTTCAGAAGTTCAAGATCGGCGTCGCTCCAGCCCTCGATCAGCTTCTGCAACTCCGGGGTATTAAAGAACTTCTCGCGCAGCTCCCGACCACCAAAAGCCGCGTAGCGCTGCGACTCGCCGTCCACGAGCGCCTCGAAACGCTTGACGATCGCCCCGTTGTAGTCCTTGGCGAGGAGCTCATCCCACTTGGAGTCCCACACGACCTTGATGACGTTCCAGCCCGCGCCGCGGAAAAGCGCCTCGAACTCCTGGATCACCTTGGAGTTGGCGCGCACCGGCCCGTCGAGGCGCTGGAGGTTGGCGTTGAGCACAAAAATCAGGTTGTCGAGGTTCTCGTAGGCGGCAAAGCGCAGCGCGCCCACCGACTGCGGCTCGTCCATCTCGCCGTCTCCCAGAAAAGCCCAGACCTTGGCGTTGCCCCTAGGCTTCAGGCCACGGTTTTCCAGATAGCGGATGTAGCGCGCCTGGTAGATCGCCTGGATGGGGCCTAGGCCCATGCTGACGGTCGGAAACTCCCAGTAGTCGGGCATCAGCCAGGGGTGGGGGTAGGAGGAGAGGCCGGGACCATCCGGGCTGAGCTCGCGGCGGAAGTTGTTCATCCGCGCCTCGTCAAAGCGGCCCTCCAGGAAGGAGCGGGCATAGATGCCGGGGCTGGCGTGCCCCTGAAAAAAGATCAGGTCGCGGTCCACCCCCGCCCCATGCCCGCGGAAGAAGTGGTTAAAGCCCACCTCGTAGATCTCTGCGGAGGAGGCGTAGGTGGCGAGGTGACCACCGATGCCCTCGGCCCGCTTGTTCGCCCGCAGCACCATCACGACAGCGTTCCAGCGGATGGCGTTGCGAATCTTGCGTTCCAGCTCCAGGTCGCCGGGGTACTCCGGCTGCGCCTCCACATCGATCGTGTTGATGTAGGGCGTGTTCTGCTTAAAGAGGATGGGCGCCCCATGAAAGTAGGCGTAGTGATCGAGCTCCTCCAGCAGCTCGGCGGCGCGGTCATCACCCGCGTTCGCCAGGACGTAGGCAAGCGAGTCAAGCCATTCCTGCGTTTCCACGGAGTTGAGCTGTTCACGCTCCTGCGGGGACAGAGCCGCACGCGGTGGCATTTTCGTCATGGCCGTAGTGTAGGCCCCGCCATTCACCGCTTCCAACAGACAAGATGAGGCGATTCACCACCTCACGTGGTGAATGTGGCAGGCTGGAGGAGCAGCGAACGCGCCGGACCGGGAGGACCGAGGCGAACGCTCGTCCACCAACGCCCCATCCCCCAAAGACCCTATGGAACTTCGCCACCTCCGCCATTTCGTCGCGCTCGCCGAGGAAGAACACTTTGGCCGGGCTGCCGAGCGGGTGTTCGTGGTGCAGCAGGCCCTGTCCAACTCCATCAAGAACCTCGAAGACGAGGTCGGCGTGCCGCTGGTGCTGCGCACCACCCGGCGGGTCCAACTCACTCCGGCGGGACGGGAATTCCTGGCCGGGGCGCGGGCGACCCTGGCGCAGGCCGCGCAGACGGTCGAGCGGGCCCGGCGGGCAGCGCGGGGCGAGGTTGGACGGCTGACGGTGGGCTTCGTGAGTGGGCTGGCCTTTGGGGGTCTGCCGGAGATCGTGCGGGCCTTTCGCGAGCTATACCCCAATGTCAGCGTGGACCTGCGCGAACTCACGGCCCAGGAGCAGGAGGCGGGGTTGCGGGGCGGGCAGATCGACGTGGGGCTGATGCTGCTGCCCGTGCGCGACCCGGGCCTGGCCGCCCGACCCCTCTGGCGACAACCGCTGGTGGCGGCCCTCCCCGCCGGACATGGGCTCGCGCGCAAACGCCGCCTGCGAATCGGGGATCTGGCGGGCGAGCGCTTCGTGTTCTTTCCCCGGCATCTGCGCGCCACCTACTTCGATCAGGTTATGCGCTGGTGCGCGTCGGCGGGCTTCACGCCCAACGTCGTGCAGGAGGCGATTGAGATTCCTACGCTGCTGTCTCTCGTCGCGGCGGGAATCGGCGTCTTCCTGCCCATCCAGTTCTTCGAGCGCCTCTCGTTGCCGGGCGTCGTCTATAGGCCGGTCGAGGACGCGCCGCTGGTTGAGATTGTGGCGGTCTGGCGCCGCGATGAGGAGGACGGCGGCCCGATTGTGCGGGCCTTTTTGGGAGTAGCGCGGGAGGTGCTCGGAGAGCAGGCGCTCGCGTCCTAAGCCTCGCCCCTGGGCGGCCCCTCCCACCCAGTACGTTTGAGGCGTAAAATGGAAAGATGCTCAGGGTCAAGTCCGACTTCACGCCGTCCGGAGATCAGCCCACCGCCATCAGGTCGCTGGTGGAGGGGCTGGAGTCGGGTCTGCGGTTCCAGACGCTGCTGGGGGCAACGGGCACGGGGAAAACGTACTCCATGGCCAAGGTGATCGAGGAGACGGGCCGTCCCGCCCTCATCATGGCCCCCAACAAGATCCTGACTGCCCAGCTCGCCTCCGAGTTCCGCGAGTTCTTCCCCGACGCGGCGGTTGAGTTTTTCATCTCCTACTACGACTACTACCAGCCCGAAGCCTACGTGCCGGGCAAGGACCTCTTTATCGAAAAGGACGCCTCCATCAACCAGGAGATCGAGCGGCTGCGGCACTCCACGACGCGCAGCCTGCTCACCCGGCGAGATACCATCGTGGTGGCGTCGGTGTCGTGCATCTACGGCCTGGGTGATCCCGCCGAGTACCGGGCCCTCAACCTGATCCTGAAGGTGGGCGAGCAGGTGGGCCGTGACGAGCTTCTCGGCCGCCTGGTGACGATGCAGTACGAGCGCAATGACCTCGAACTCGCGCCGGGCCGCTTTCGCGCGAAGGGCGACATCGTGGAGGTCTGGCCCTCTTACGACGAGCAGCCCCTTCGCATCGAGCTCTGGGGCGAGGACGTCGACCGTCTTCAGGTGGTGCACCCGGTCACCGGCGAAAAACTTGCGGACCTTGACGCCACCGTCGTCTACCCCGCCAAACACTACGTCTCCAGCGCCGGGAACATCGAGCGGGCCATCGTGACGATTGGGCAGGAACTCGAAGAACGCCTCGAATACTTCCGGTCGGTGGGCAAGCTGCTCGAGGCCCAGCGCCTCAAGGAACGCACCCTCTACGACCTGGAGATGCTCAAGGTGCTGGGCTACTGCTCGGGCATCGAGAACTACTCGCGGCACATCGACGGAAGGGCGCCCGGCGAGACGCCCTACACCATGCTGGACTACTTTCCTGACGACTTCATCACCTTTATTGATGAGTCACACGTGACGGTGCCGCAGATCGGCGGGATGGCCAATGGAGACCGGGCACGCAAGCAGACGCTGGTGGACTACGGCTTTCGCCTCCCCTCCGCCCTGGACAACCGTCCCCTGAACTTTGACGAGTTCCTGCAAAAAACCGGACAGATCGTCTTTGTGTCGGCCACCCCCGGCCCCTTTGAGCGCGAGGTGAGTGACGCGGTGGCCGAACAGATCATCCGCCCCACCGGGCTGGTTGATCCGCAGGTCACGCTGCGGCCGGTGCAGGGGCAGGTGGACGACCTGCTGGGCCGCATCCGCGAGCGAGCCGCCAAGGGCGAGCGGGTGCTCGTCACCACCCTCACCAAGCGCATGGCCGAGGACCTGACCGAGTACCTGCTTGAAAAGGGTGTGCGGGCGCGCTACATGCATTCGGACATCGACTCGGTAGAACGCCAGGTGATCATCCGCGACCTGCGCCTAGGCCACTACGACGTCCTGATCGGGATCAACCTGCTGCGCGAGGGACTGGACCTGCCAGAGGTATCGCTGGTGGCGATTCTGGACGCCGACAAGCCCGGTTTCCTGAGGTCCGAGCGCGCGCTGATCCAGACGATTGGCCGCGCCGCCCGCAACGTTCGGGGCGAGGTGGTGCTGTACGCCGACACGGTGACGCCCGCCATGCAGGCCGCCATGGACGAAACCAACCGCCGCCGCGAGAAGCAGCTCGCCTACAACGCCAAGCACGGCATCACGCCCCGCACGGTGAGCAAGGGCGTGCGCGACGTGATTCGCGGCGAGGAGGTGGCAGAAGCGGAAGCCGGGGCAGTTCTGGGAGACGACCGAGACACCCTCACCGCGCAGCTCAGTGACCTTGAGCTGGAGATGTGGCAGGCTTCCGAAGACCTCGACTTCGAGCGGGCAGCCGCCCTGCGCGACCAGATTCGCGCGATAGAAGCCAAACTGCAGGGCAAGGAGTTCAAACAGGCGACGGTGCCGGGGCAAAAGGCGCGCCGGAAGGGGCGGCGGTAAGCACGGCTCACCCCGGCTCTCCTTCCCCGTCCACTTCCCGCTTCTGGGCGGGCAGGAGCAGGTTCGCGACGATCCCGACGAGGGCGGCAAGGGCCATACCGTGCAGTTCGAGGGTGGTCCCCGCCGCGTGAATCGGGAAAGAGGCCCCGCCCAGCCCCAACACCAGGATCAGGGAGACAATGATCAGGTTGCGGGAGTGCGCAAAGTCGATCTTGGCTTCGGCCAGCGTGCGGATGCCCACGGAGGCGATCATGCCGAAGAGCAGGATGCTCACACCCCCCAGCACTCCGGGTGGCAGG
The DNA here is from genome assembly GCF_000745175.1 of Deinococcus sp. YIM 77859. Classification (NCBI taxonomy): domain Bacteria; kingdom Thermotogati; phylum Deinococcota; class Deinococci; order Deinococcales; family Deinococcaceae; genus Deinococcus; species Deinococcus sp. YIM 77859. Next base: position 2,401,722 of record NZ_JQNI01000002.1, on the reverse strand, counting down.
CTCTTGAGGACGGCAGCCAGCTTGGGCGAACAGCCAAAGAGCATGGCAAACACGGCGCCGATGCGCAGGATGGCCGGGTCATAGACGCGGGTGAGGGCCAGGACGCCGGTGTTCTCCGCATAGGTCGTGGCAGCGGGACCGCCCAGGGCCGCGCTCGTCATGTTGGCGATCCCATCGGCCAAGAGGGTGCGGCTCAGGCCAGGGGTTTGCAGGAAGTTCTGCCCCACCACGCGGCCATTCACGATCACGTCCCCGATATGCTCGATAAAGGTAACGACCGCGACGGGCGCGATGATCGCCACTGCCCGCCAGTCGAAGGTGGGCCCGTGAAAGTCCGGCAGGCCGAGGAGGGGCGCGGCACGGATGGCGGCGAGGGCCTCCCCGCTCACCTGCCCGGTAGCGAGCGCCACGAGGTACCCGGCGACCACCCCGACGAGGATGGGAATCATGCGGAAGAGGCCACGGCCGTACACGCTGGCGATCACGGCAGCCACCAGCGTCGCGAGGGCCAGCCACCAGTTGGACTTGGCCTGATTGACCGCGACGCTGGAAAGCCCCAGCCCGATCACGATGATCACGGGGCCGGTCACCACCGGGGGAAAGACGCGCAGCAGCCGCTCGGTCCCGAAGAGCCTCACGAGGGCGCTGAACAGCAGGTACATCGCTCCGGCGGCGATCAGGCCACCGGCCGCCGCGGCCGGTCCCATCTCCTTGACCACCAGGGCGGTCGGTGCAATAAAGGCGAAGCTCGATCCCAGGAAGATCGGCACGCGGCCCGAGGTAAGCAGGTGGAAGATCAGGGTGGCAACCCCCGCCGCAAACAGCGCGACGCTGGGCGACAGGCCGACCAGAATGGGCACCAGCACGGTCGCACCGAACATGGCAATGGCGTGCTGAAGCCCCAGGACAAGGCGGCGTTCGGGCCGGGCAGGGCTGGGGGGCGGAGCGGCGGTCGTCGTCTGAGTCATAGGGCCTCCGGTCGCGCCGCAGAACCCGAGCTTGCCGAGCGAAGCGGGGGAGCTGGGCGCGCATTGTTCCGGGAGCCGAGGATATCGCCTGAGGCCACCGGGGAGCGCGGGGCGGTACGCTCATGCCATGAACACCAACGCCAAGGGTGACCTGATCGCACGCCTGACAACGCTGGGCCGGGGCGCACCCGCCTTCGAGGCAAGGGCGGAGGGCCCGCCCCACGATCCCCTCTTTCACGTGACGGTCACGGCAGGCGGGCAGTTCCTGGGAGAGGGCAGCGGCCGCAGCAAACGTGACGCGGAACGCGCCGCCGCCGAAGCGGCCCTGCGCGCGCTGGACGGCGAACAAGACGAGAAAACACGAGCAGGAGGCCGCTGGCCGATCTATGCGGCGGTGCTTGAAGGCGCGCTTGAAACCGCCCTTGAACTCGCTCCCGAGGACGCCACGCTGGACGACGTGCGCCGCGACGCGGCTCGGCTCTACCGTGACCTGCTGACGGATCTGGGGCACGGGCCGGAGGAAACGTGAGCCCTGCCCTTCCCCTGCGGCCCGCCGGGGTGCTCTTTGACATGGACGGTGTCCTCACCCTGAATAACGTCTTTCACCGCCAGGCCTGGCAGGAGGTGGCTGCCGAGCTGCTGGACCTCAGCCTCAGCGAGCACGACCTCGACACCAAGGTAGACGGCGGGCGCAACCCGGAGATCCTCGCGCGGCTCCTTGGCGAGGCGCCCGCAGAGGACCTCATCCGCCGCGTTCACGAGGCCAAGGAGGGCCGCTACCGAGAGCTGGCACAGGGGCAGCTGCGCGAGGTCGCGGGGCTAGGTGCGTACCTCGACGCGCTGGAGGCACGCGGCATCCCTTTTGCGCTCGTCACAAGCGCGGACGCGGTCAACGTCGAGTTCGGCATGGCGGCGCTCGGTCTGGGCCAGCGCTTCGGTCAACGGGTGCTGGGCGAACACGTCACACGCGGCAAGCCCGACCCCGAGCCTTTTGAGCGGGGCGCCGCCCTGTTGGGGCTCGACCCCCGCGCGTGCCTCGCGCACGAGGACGCGGTGAACGGGGTGCTCAGCGCGGTGGGGGCGGGCTGCACGGTTGTGGCGCTCACGACCACTGCCCCGGCGGAGCGCCTCCTCGCGGCGGGCGCGACGCTCGCCGTCCCCGACTTCACCCGCTTCAAGGAGTGGCTGCGATGAAGGGCGCAGCCGCCGAGGCCCGCGCCGCCGCCCATCTCGCGGCCTTGGGACGCGAAGTCCTCGCGCGCAACTACCGCATTCCGGGGGGCGAAATCGACCTGATCACACGGGACGGTGACGTCCTTGTCTTTACTGAGGTGCGCCAGCGCCGCCGTTCGCGCCACGGCAGTGCCGCTGAAAGCGTCACCCCGCGCAAGCTCGCACTGATGCGGCGCGCTGCCCTCACCTACCTGACCCGCGAGTTCGGGCGCGACGACCTCCCCTGCCGCCTGGAGGTGCTGGCGGTTGACGGCCCGCCGGAGACAGGGAAGCTGACGCTGATCCCGCTGGACGGCTAGAAGGTGGGCGGCGCGTCCCCGTTTCCTCTCTGCGGGTCGCCCTCTCGGAAGCCGGGAAAGAAGCCCTCGGGAAACGGGGGGAATTCGCCGCTGTCCTGCGGCACGGCCTCGGGTTCGGAGGGCAGGGCTTCTGGGGTGACGTCAGGCGGTGGGACCGGCTCGGGGTCGACCGGAACGCTTTCCGGCTGCTGGGGCGTGAAGGGAGCTTCGCCGCTGTCTGTAGGCGCGCCATACGGCTCCTGCGGTGCAGGGACGCTGTATGGGTCCTGAGGCGGAACCTCGTTTGTTCCGGCGCTGTCTGTTCCGGTGCTGTTCGGGACGGCCTCAGGAGTCTCGTCCACAGGCGCGACCTCCTGCGGCGCCTCCGGCACGGTGAACTGCGGTTCGGGATCAGGCTGAGGCGCCGGCTCGGGCACGGGCTGAGGAGCAGGAGCAGAACGCCAGCGGCGGCTGAAGAACGTGCCGCCTCCACTGTTTCCGCTGCCGTCGCGCGCTACCCCCTCCTGATCAGCCTCCTCCTCACGGAAGGCCATGTTGACCCGGCGCACCACCCGGTAGGTGATTCCACCCGGCTCCTGGAAAGTCTGCCGGGGCTGTCCGGCAAGCGCCCCCGCGACCGCCTGTTGCCAGATCGGTGTGGGAATCTCGCCGCTGTAGGCCCAACTCGGAAGCGAGCCGCCGTCTTGCTTCCCGACCCAGACGGCCCCAGCGATGGTCGGCGTGACGCCTGCAAACCACAGGTCCTTGACGTCGTTCGTGGTGCCCGTCTTGCCGCCCACGTCCCAGCCGGGAATCTGCGCGCGGGTCGCCAGGCCCCCCTGCCAGGGCGTGAGGTCGTTCACCACGCCGCGGATCATGTCCAGCCCCAGCCAGGCGGTGCGTTCGTCCCACACCCGCTTGGGCTGTGGGGCCGGACGGCGGTAGAGAACCTGTCCGCGGGCGTCTTCCATACGGCGAACCAGCGTGGGCGCGTAGTACAGGCCGCCATTGGCAAAGGGTGCGTACGCCGCGGCCATCTGGAGGGGGCTTGCCTCCAGCGTGCCGATACTCAGCGAGAGCCCGGCATCGGGCGGCGGCGTGAGGCCAAGCTGGCGCAGCTTGTCCTCGAAGGCGTTCAGGCCGATCTCCTGCGCGATTCGCACGGTGGGAAGGTTCAGGCTGTGGTCCAGCGCGTAGCGCATGGTGACAAACCGGCCTGTCCAGCGTCCGTCGTAGTTCTGCGGCTGATATTCGCCCTGAAGGGGCGCGTCCAGCACGGTGTCACTCTGCTTCCAGCCCTTTTCCAACGCGAGGGTATAGAGAAGCGGCTTGATGGAGCTGCCCACCTGCCGCCGGGCCTGCGTCGCGTTGTTCCAGTCCGAGGGCCGCCCGCCCGTCAGCTTCTGACCCACCAGCGCCAGCACCTCACCGTTGTTGGGGTTGACCAGCGCCAGGCCCAGGGTCGCTCCGTCTGGAAGCTGCGCATTCAGGCTGGCCCGCTCGGCGGCCTGCTGCGCCTGGAGGTCCATCCCGGTGTAGATCTTGCCCCCGCCGAACAGCGCCTTGCGCCCAATCTTGGGCAGAAGTTCTCGCTCCACCGCCTGGAGGTAGTGCAGGGACTGATAACGGTTGATGCCGCGGGCCTGCTCGGCCGCCGTGATGTTCTCCTGAAGGCGCTCGGGCCGTTCCAGCACCGCGCTGCGCAGGGTGCCGTCACTGTTCCAGCCGATGCGCCAGCCCGCCGGATAAATCTCCGTCTTCCAAGCCGCGTCCGCCTCGGCCTGGGTGATCTGCCCGTCTTCTACCATACGCGTCAACAGGTCCTTCATCAGCGGGCGATACCCCTTGAAGTCCTTGTAGCGCTTGTTGGGGGCGGGCACCAGCGTCGTGAGGTACACGCTTTCCGCGAGGTTCAGCTCAGAAGCGCTCTTTTTGAAGTACGCGCGGGCCGCCGTCTCTGCCCCGATGATGTCGCTGCGGCCTCCGTCACCCCAGTAGATGACATTGAGGTAGGCGTTCAGAATCTGGTTTTTGCTGAAGTTGCGTTCCAACTGGTAGGCGAGCACCGCCTCCTTGAATTTGCGCTCCGGCGTCCGTGCGCCCTCTAGGTCGGCCAGCAGCGTGTTTTTGACCACCTGCTGCGTGATGGACGAGCCGCCCTCCAGATCGTTTTTCAGCAGGCCCTTGAGCAGCCCGCGCGCGATGCCGATGTAATCCACGCCGTGATGTTCGAAAAAGCGGCGGTCCTCACTCGTCACGATGGCCTTTTGCAGCCAGGGACTGATCTCATTCAGCTTCAGCAGGTCGCGGTTGACGCCCTGACCGCTGCCCAGGCTGGGGGTCAGCGTGCCCACCAGTTCACCCCGGCGGTCGTAGACCCGGGTCTGACCGCTGAACTCCAGCACGTCGAGGTCCTGAACGCTGGGCAGGTCCCGCCCCCACATCCACCACAGGCCGCTCGCACCCGCCGCGCCAGCCAGCAGCAGCACGCCCAGACCAGTGAAAAACCGCATGACGTTCACTTTAGCGGCCTTTCATGAGGGGGTTCGGGCACCGGTTACGGTCTGGGAAGAGCATCGTGCCGTTCAGGGTACGCGTCACTGCGCGGCCTGTCGTCAACCGTTAGCATGACGCCCACTTCGCCTGCCCACTGCGGGAAGCTCCGACCATGACCAAGACCGCTGACCCCACCCCCCGAGACCCTGCCATCCTGTTTCCGCCCCTCGTCAAGGGGGCGGCCCAGGCCATCACCGATTACCGCATGATCGAAGAGGGCGACCGCGTGATGGTCTGCCTCTCCGGCGGCAAGGACAGCTACACGCTGCTCGATATCCTCCTGTATCTCCAGAAACGCGCGCCGGTCAAGTTCGAGGTGGTCGCCGTCAACCTCGACCAGGGGCAACCCGGGTTTCCCACCCATGTCCTGCCCGAGTACCTGACCCGCCTGGGCGTGCCCTTTGACATCCTGACCGAGGACACCTACGCCATCGTCAAGGAGAAGACGCCGGAGGGCAAGACGACCTGCGCGCTGTGCAGCCGGTTGAGACGGGGCATCCTGTACGCCCATGCCCGCAGGATCGGCGCGACCAAAATCGCTCTGGGGCACCACCGTGACGACATCCTCGAAACCCTCTTTATGAATATGTTCTTCGGCGCCCGCCTCAAGGCCATGCCGCCCAAGTTGCAGTCGGATGACGGGACGAACGTGGTGATTCGTCCCCTGGCCTACCTCGCGGAGCGCGATATTCAGCGGTATGCGGAGGCCAAAGGCTTTCCGATTATTCCCTGCAACCTGTGTGGCAGCCAGCCCAACCTGCAGCGCCGCGTCGTGGGCGAGATGCTCGAAGGCTGGGAGCGGGAGCATCCGGGCCGCCTCCAAAACATCCTGCGCTCGCTGACGCGCGTGACGCCCAGCCACCTGCTCGACCGCGACCTCTTCGACTTCGCCAGCCTAAGCGTCACGCCGGCCGAGGGGGATACAGGCTTCGACGGCGAGGAGTACCCGGAGCGGGAATTCCTGGCGGGGCTGAGCGAGATGACGATGCTGGGGTAAGGGCCGCCGCATTCGCTAGCCTGACGGGGTGCGCCAGACCATCCTCACCACCCCGCGCCTGATCGTCACCACCTGGGTGCCCGAAGACTTCGCGGCCTTCCAGGCGCTGCACGCTGATCCCCTCACCATGCGTTTTTTCGCCAGTGGCCCCTATGACCAGGCCCGAGCAGAGTCACGCTTTGCGGACTTTCTGGCGGAGCAGGCGCAGTGGGGCTGGACAAAGTGGCGCGTGCAGGACAAGGGGGGCACAACGGTCGGGCGCGGCGGCTTCGGCCTGAGCGATGACGGCCAGCAGCGCGAGTTGGGCTACCTGCTCGCTCCCGACTTGTGGGGGCAGGGGCTGGCGACCGAGCTGGCGCGTGCCCTCGCCGCCTGGCACTTCCAGCACCCTGATTTCCGCCTCAGCCCGGATCTCCTCGCCTTCGCGCACGTGGAGAACCGGGCCAGCCGAAGGGTGTTGGAAAAGGTAGGGTTCACCCCGACGGAGGAGCGTGACTGGCAGGGCCAGCCGCATGCCTTTTACCGGCTCTCCGCCTGCTGAAGTTCACAGCAGCCGCCCCTCTTCCCCCTCCGGCTCCGGCGGCTGCACAGGCACCCCCCGCGCGTTGAGGGCTTCGCGCAGCATCGGGATGTTCTTAAGGGCGTGACCCTGGGTCGTGTTCTGAAAAAACACGTACAGCTCGGACAGCTCATCGGCCACCAGGGCGATTTTCTCGGCCCACTCGTCCATCTCGGCGCGGGTGTAGAGGTAGTCGTGGCGTTCGGACGCGCTCTGACCTTCCCACCAAGTGCCCTTGTTGCGGCCGTGGAGCCGGAGGTAACCCACATCGGTGGTGACGTGCACCTGCGGCTCAGGCATGCCGCCGACCGGGGGGTAATCGGGGCTCACCCAGATCAGGCCGTATTCGGCCATGCCCTCGCGCACCTCCGGTTTGTCCCAGGAGGCGTGCCTGAGTTCGACCGCCAGCTCATGTCCGGCAAAGCGCTCGGCCAGCCCCAGCAGGTACCGGCGGTTCTCTCCCGTGCGGTGGAAGGAGTAGGGGAACTGCGCGAGATAAGGGCCCATCACCCCCGCCTCACGCAGCGGCTCGGGGCTTTGCAGCATTCGGTCAAAGTCAGCACTCGCGGGGTTGCGCTCGTGGGTAAATACCCTGTTCAGCTTCACGGTAAAGCGGGTGCGGCCACCCGACCGGCGAACCATGCCCTCAAAAGCCTTGATGCCGGGAATGGCGTAGAAGGAGGAATTCAGCTCTACGGCATCGAAATACTGGGCATACGTCGCCAGGTAGGCCTCTTTCCTGACGCCCTCGTAGATCAGGCCGGGAGCCGTCCAGTCATCGTTCGTGTAGCCGCCGCAGCCGATCCAGACACGCATGGCTTCAGGCTACGTGGTTCGTCGCCCAGCGGTCTTGAGGGTTTCCAGAGTCCTGGCTCCTTCCCTGAAGGAGCACCAAGAACCTTGGCTCATTCTTCTCACTTCTTGCCTCAGCCCGCTCTGTGTTTAGTTCAGGCGTGGGCGACAGTTCAGGCGCGTCCAGAAGGCGGCAATGGTGTGAATGGCGCTGCGAAACTGCGTGAAGTCAAGAGGCTTAATAACGTAGGCGCTGGCGCCATGAGCGTAGCTGTCACGGATATCGCGAACCTCGTCACTCGTGCTGAGCATCACGACCGGGATATGACGGGTGGCGTCCTGCGCGCGAATGGCGTCCAGCACAGCCAGACCGTCCATGTGCGGCATTTTGAGGTCGAGGAGAATCAGGTCCGGCAGCGGACCCGGTCCCCGGAGGACGTTCAGCGCCTCGGGGCCACTCCCCGCGACCGTCACGTCGTGTGTGCCGCCCTCTTCCTGAAAGGCCATCAGGGTGAGCTCGACGTCGTTCGGGTTGTCATCGACCAGCAGGATGCGACGGCGTTCCACGAGCCTTTTCCCCTTCCCCCCAGATCATCTGACCGGATATGAAAATTTTATCAATTGTTGCGGGCGGCTTGTGATAGGCCTGTGAGTCCAAGCCCTGCGTTCCCGAGCCGTCTACCCGACCAAGCGGAGGGCACAGGCCGCCGGAGTAGACTACGCCCCATGCTCACGAAGCGGATCATTCCCTGTCTCGACGTGCAAAACGGGCGGGTGGTCAAGAACGTGCGGTTTTTCGAGAACCACCGCGACGCGGGGGATCCCCTTCTGCTGGCTCAGCTCTATGAGGCGCAGCAGGCCGACGAACTCGTTTTCTACGACATCACGGCCACCCATGAGGGCCGTGCCCTGATGCTGGATGTGGCCGCCCGCGTGGCTGAACAGGTCATGATGCCGCTCACGGTGGGAGGCGGCGTGAATGCGGTCTCCGACTTCCGGCAGCTGCTGCTGGCGGGAGCCGACAAGATCAGCGTCAACAGCGGTGCGGTGCGGCGACCGGAGCTGATCCGTGAGGCCTCGGACCACTTTGGAGCGCAGTGCGTGGTGCTCAGTATAGACGCCAAGCGGCGGCCAGGAGGCGAAGGCTGGACCGTCCACGTGGGCGGTGGCCGCGTAGATACCGGCCTGGACCTGATCGAGTGGGCGCAGCGGGGCCAGGCCCTCGGCGCGGGCGAGATCTGCCTGAACGTGATGGACGCCGACGGCACCCGCGCAGGCTTCGACCTGGAAGCCACCCGCGCCGTCGCCTCGGCGGTGGACCTGCCCGTGATCGCCTCGGGGGGGGCCGGGCGGCTGGAAGACTTCCGCGACGTGCTTCTTGACGGTACAACCGGGGGACACGCCGATGCGGCGCTTGCGGCCAGCGTCTTTCACTTCGGGGAGCTGACGGTTCCGCAAGTCAAGGCGTACCTGCGGGACGAGGGCCTGCCGGTGCGGCCGGAGTGGAGGAATGCATGAGCCTGCTTCAACAGCTCCGCTTTGATGAACGCGGCCTCATTCCCGTCGTGACCCAAGACGTTCGGACCGGGGCGGTGCTGATGCAGGCGTATGCCGACCGAGCCGCCGTCGAGCGCACGTTGAGCACACGCGAGGCCACCTACTACAGCCGTTCGCGCGGCGAGCAGTGGGTCAAGGGCAAGACGAGCGGCCACACCCAGCGGGTGGTGAGCGTCCACGCCGACTGCGACGGCGACAGTCTGCTGTACCGGGTGGAGCAGACCGGCCCGGCGTGCCACACCGGAGCGTACTCGTGTTTTCACCAGCCGCTCCTGGAGGAAAAGCCGTCTCAGACTGGCCTGGGCGGCACCCTGGAACGTGTCTACGAAACGATCACCGAGCGTCTCGCCACCCTGCCCGAACAGAGTTACGTGGCGCGGCTGCATGCCGGGGGCCTCGACCGCGTGCTGAAAAAGGTCAGTGAGGAGGCAGGCGAGGTGCTCCTTGCCGCCAAGAACGGAGACCGCACCGAACTCGCGACCGAGGTGGCTGACCTGCTGTTTCATACCCTCTTTGCCATGGCGGAAGTCGGCGTCTCCCCTGCCGATGTGGCCGCTGTCCTGCAGGGGCGGGAGGGCAAGAGTGGGCTGAAGGGGCCGAAGGAAGTAGGCTAACCCTCCACGCTCAGTTCCGGCTGCGGGGGGCCGTCCCGGTCCAGGGCGATGGCGGCCGCAACCACCTGCGGCGAGAGGGCCCCGCGCGGTACCCGGCCCACCTGTGTCCAGAGGCCTGTATTCACGGCCGGGGGCAGTACCAGCGTTATGTTGACCTCGCGCGCCTCCAGCCGGGCGATCTCGACGGCGCTTTTCAGGGCGGCCTTACTCGCGGCGTATTGGGAAAAGCCCCGCGCGGTGACCAGCTCGGGCCGCGCCCCCAGCAGGTAGACGCGCCCGCCGGGCTTCAGGCGCCCCAGCCCGTGCTTGAGCACCCACAGCGCCCCGAAGTAGTTGGCATGCCACACCGCCCGCACCGGCGCGGGGTCGGCCTCCTGCAGCAGGCCAGGCAGGGCCGCGCCCGCGGCATAGACGAGGGTGTCCAGCTCCCGCAGCTCCTCCAGCAGTGCCCTCACGTGGCTCTCGTAGCTCAGGTCCGCGGCCTTGGCCTGCGCGCCGAGTTCGGCGGCCAGCGCGGAGAGCCGCCCCGCGTCCCGCCCGCTCAGGGTCAGCCGGTCTCCCCGCGCGGCAAAGGCCCGTGCCGTCGCCGCCCCGATCAGCGTGTGCATGCGCCAGTAAAGCCATGCTCCCCTCCCCAACACAGTATTGTCCTGTACATGCTCTCCAGGCCCGTCCCCACCGCCTCCAAACCGGAGTGGCGGACCTGGGCGCGCGCGGTCCGGGCCGAACTGCCTGATCTCTCCGCCGCGATCACCGTGCACCTCGCGGCCTTTTTACGCGCTCGGGGAGCGCGGCGCGTGCTGGCCTACCGCGCCCTGCCGGGCGAACCGGATGTGGCGGACCTCGCGGGCAGCTTTGAGCTGTTCACCACCCGCGCCCGCTTCCAACCCGAACCGCACCTCACGCTGCACCCCTGGGACACCGCTACCGAGCTCAGCCGCTTCGGGGCGCGCCAACCCCCGGCAGACGCGCCGCGTGTCCCCCTTGGGACGGTGGACGCGGTGCTGCTTCCCGGCCTCGCCTTTGACCGCTTCGGCGTGCGGCTGGGCTATGGGGGCGGCTTCTATGACCGCCTGCTGCCGGGCTTTACGGGCTTGACCGTAGGGGTGGTGGGAGAAGCGCTCGTGGTCGACGCGCTGCCCCGTGAAGCCCACGACCTGCGGGTGAATTTTCTGGCCACCGAAACAGGCGTACGGCGTGTTCACTCCTGGCCCAGCGGCCACGCCTCCTCCGGAACGTAGCAGCTCCCCGGTCCGGGCTTACGCAGCAGCCACACCTCCCGCGCCGTGAAGGTAAGGGGCCGGGCCTCGAGGTCAGAGAACTCCGCCTGGGCGGCGGCAAGCACCTCCCGCAGCTTCACTCCTCTCCGGTTCAGAGCGAGGGTGAGGTGGGGTGTCATGTGCGCGCCCTCGTCGCCCAAGCGTGTGGGCGGCCGCAGGGCCTCCAACAACCGCAGGTGCAGCGCAACCGCCTCCGGGGAGTGGACGGCGAGATACACGGCCCGCTCGCCCCCAAAGGCTCGCGCCGCCCCCACACGCAGCGTGACCGGCGGGCTCGCCGCGACCACCTCCCGCGCCACCGGCAGCCAGGCCAGGTCCGCATCCAGTCCGCTGCGCGCCTTGACGGTCACGTGAGGAACACTCTCGCGCACCCCGAGGCGCGCCCGGAACGTTTCCACCCGTGACGCGAGAACGGGAGGCGGCAGCAGGCCCAGCAGAAAGGCGGGCGTCACCGGGTCTTTCCCGCGCGCAAAAGCTCCGGCACACGCACCTTTCGGCGTTCTGGCATCCCCTACTGTACCTCACAAGACGTCCGAGTCTCCTGGACGGCACCGGGCGGGCTCCAGTACAGTTCAGGGGTGACCCGCACTCCTGAAACGCCGCTCAAGCGGACGCCCCTGCACGCCGCGCACCTGCGCGCGGGTGCCCGCATGGTTCCCTTTGGGGGCTGGGAGATGCCCGTGCAATACGCAGGCGTCAAGGCCGAACACGAGGCCGTGCGCACCCGTGCGGGCGTCTTCGACGTGTCGCACATGGGCGAGTTCCGCGTGACGGGGCCGGACGCCGAGGCCTTCCTCCAACACGTGACCACCAACGATGTCGCCAGGCTCAAGCCCGGCCGTGCCCAGTACAACTGGCTCCCCAACGAGACGGGAGGGCTGGTGGATGACCTCTACGTCTACCGGGTGGGACCGGAGGAATTCCTGCTCGTTGTGAATGCCGCCAATATCGAGAAAGACTGGGCACACCTTCAGCGGTACGCTCCGGGCTTCAGCGTTGGGCTGAGCGACGAGTCAGACCGCTGGGGGCTGCTCGCGGTGCAGGGCCCAGCGGCCGAGCTGCTGCTGCAACCCCATGTGGACGTGGACCTCAGCGCGAAAAAGAAGAATTCCTTCTTCAAGGCCACCCTTCTCGGCTTCCCGGTCATGCTCGCCCGCACCGGCTACACCGGCGAGGACGGCTTTGAGGTCTTCGTGGAGGCGGGGGAGGCGGGGGCGCTCTGGGAAAAGCTCCTCGCCCTGGGCCTTTCCCCCGCTGGACTCGGGGCCCGCGACACCCTGCGGCTGGAAGCGGGCTTCCCCCTCTACGGCCACGAGTTTGCCGAAGACCTGCACCCCCTCGCCAGCAGCTACACCTGGGTGGTCAAAGACAAGGCGCATGTGGGCCGCGAGGGGCTTCGGGCCGCGCCGCCCGTACGGCTGATCGGCCTGACCCTGGAGCGCGTGCCCGTTCGCGAAGGCTATCCCGTGCTGCTGGGCGGTCAGCCCGTTGGTCACGTCACCTCCGGCACCATCAGCCCGACCCTCGGCCACCCCATCGCGATGGCCCTCGTACGAACGGACGCCGCTGCCGCCGACACCTTTGAGGTGGAGGTCCGGGGCAAGGCGCATCCGGCGCGGCGGGTCGAGCTGCCGTTTTACAGAAAATAACGCGGGGGGCTTGTGGCCTGTAGCGTATGGAAGGAGGGCGGTCTCCTCTTGACCGCGCCAGCGACAGGCAACCCACCCAAAGGAGAACCCATGCAGACCCCAACCGAACTGAAGTACGCCTCCTCTCACGAATGGCTTGCCCCCGACGGCACCGTCGGGATCAGCGACTTCGCGCAGGACCAGCTCGGCGACGTGGTGTACGTCGAGCTGCCCGAAGTGGGCCGCGTGGTTACCGCAGGCGAGACCGTGGCGGTTGTCGAGAGCGTGAAGACCGCCTCCGACATCTACGCCCCCGCAAGCGGCACCATCGTGGCGGTCAACGAGCAGCTGGCCCAGAATCCCGAGCTCGTCAACAGCAGTCCCTACGGTGACGGCTGGCTTTTCCGGCTGGACGTGACCGAGGAAGGCGGCGACCTGATGGACGCCGAGGCGTACGCCGCCGCAAACGGCTGAAGCGGAGCCGCCCAAGGAGCCCCATGCGCCCCCTGAATGAACTCCTCAACACCGACGATTTTACCCGCCGCCACATCGGGCCCAGCGAGGCGGAACAGGCGGAGATGCTCGCCGCGCTGGGTGTGGCCAGCCTGGACGAGCTGATCGAGACCACCCTCCCCGAGAGCATTCGCTTCGAGGGCGAACTCCAGGTGGGCGGCCCGGTCACCGAAGCGCAGGCGCTGGCAGACCTTAGAGCCTTGGCAACTCAGAACCAGGTGTTCCGGTCCTACATCGGCATGGGGTATTACGGGACCCACACGCCGAACGTCATCCTGCGCAATATGCTGGAAAACCCCGGCTGGTACACGGCCTACACGCCCTACCAAGCCGAGATCAGCCAGGGTCGCCTGGAGATGCTGCTCAATTTCCAGCAGATGGTGATGGACCTCACCGGCATGCCCGTCGCGGGTGCCTCCCTGCTGGACGAGGCCACTGCCGCCGCCGAGGCGATGACGCTGGCGCGGCGCGTGGTGAAGCAAAAGGGCAACGTCTTTTATGTGGCGCAAGACGTTCATCCCCAGACCCTCGACGTGATCCGTACCCGCGCCGAGTTCTTCGGCTACGAGGTGGTCACCGGCCCCGCGAACGGTGACCTGCCCGAGGGCACCTTTGCCGTCCTGGTGCAGACGCCCGGCACGTATGGCGACCTGCACGACCTCTCCCCGGTCGCCGAGCGCATTCACGCGGCGCAGGGGGCGTTGATCGTGGCGACGGACCTGCTGGCCTGCGCCCTCGTGACCCCGCCCGGCGAGCAGGGCGCGGACATCGTGGTCGGCAGTGCCCAGCGCTTCGGCGTGCCCATGGGCTTTGGCGGACCACATGCGGCTTTCTTGGCCTGCCGCAGCGAGTACCAGCGGTCCATGCCGGGCCGAGTGATCGGCGTCAGCCGGGACAGCCGGGGCAAGACGGCCCTGCGGATGGCGATGCAGACCCGCGAGCAGCACATCCGACGCGAGAAGGCGACCTCCAACATCTGCACGGCGCAGGCTCTGCTGGCGAATATGGCCGCGGCGTACGCCGTGTACCACGGGCCGGAGGGGATTCGGACGATTGCGGAGCGGGTGCATCGGCTGACGGGAATTCTGGCGAAGGGTTTACAGGACGGTGGTTATTCCGTCAACGAAACCTTCTTCGACACGCTGAGCTTTAACGCGGACGTGGACTTCATTCAAAAGCGGGCCGAGGCCAAAGGCATCAACTTCCGCTATGAGGGCGAAGGATACCTCCCGGACCGTGTGGGCATCAGCTTGGACGAGACAACCACCCCACAGGATGTGGCCGATATCCTTCAAGTCATTACCGGGCAGGAAGTTGATGCTCTCGCCCTTGACGCTGAGGCTACTGGCGGCATCCCCGCCAACCTCAAGCGCACTTCCCCCTACCTCACCCACCCCGTCTTCAACACGCACCACTCCGAGCACGGGATGCTGCGGTACCTCAAGACGCTGGAAAACCGCGACTACAGCCTCGTCCACGGCATGATTCCGCTGGGAAGCTGCACCATGAAGCTCAACGCCACCACCGAGATGATCCCGGTGACCTGGCCCGAGTTCAGCAGCCTGCATCCCTTTGCGCCCAAGGAGCAGACGCAGGGCTACGCGCAGATGCTCGCGGAGCTGGAAGCGTGGCTGGCCGACATCACCGGCTACGACGCCGTGAGCCTCCAGCCCAACAGCGGCGCGCAGGGCGAGTACGCCGGACTGCTGGCCATCCGCAGGTACCACGAGTCGCGGGGCGAGAGCCACCGCACCGTCTGCCTGATTCCGGCGAGCGCGCACGGCACCAACCCCGCGAGCGCCGCCATGCTCGGCATGCAGGTTGTGGTCGTCAAGACCGACGAGAACGGCAATGTCGACCTGGATGACCTCAAGGCGAAGGCCGAGCAGCACGCGGACCGGCTGGGCGCGCTGATGATCACCTACCCCAGCACCCACGGCGTGTACGAGGAGCATGTCAAGGAAATCTGCGACGTCATCCACGCGCATGGCGGACAGGTCTACCTGGACGGCGCGAATATGAACGCGCTTGTGGGCCTCGCCAAGCCTGGCCTGATCGGCAGCGATGTCAGTCACCTCAACCTGCACAAGACCTTTGCCATCCCGCACGGCGGCGGCGGACCGGGGATGGGACCGATCGGCGTCAAGGCTCACCTTGCACCCTTCCTACCGGGTCACCCCGTTCGTCCGGTGGGCGGAGGACACACCGGGGCCGTGAGCGCGGCGCCCTACGGCAGTGCCAGCATCCTGCCCATCAGCTACCTCTACATTCGGCTGCTGGGGCCACAAGGCCTGAAAAAGGCCACCCAGGTCGCCCTGCTCAGCGCCAACTACGTCGCCAAACGGCTGGGGGACGCCTATCCTGTGCTGTACACGGGACGCAACGGGCGGGTAGCGCACGAATGCATCCTCGACATCCGCCCTATCAAGCAGGCGACCGGCATCACCGAGGAAGACATCGCCAAGCGCCTGATGGACTACGGCTTCCACGCTCCCACCATGAGTTTTCCGGTGCCCGGCACGCTGATGATCGAGCCCACCGAGAGCGAGCCCAAGGCCGAACTCGACCGCTTTATCGACGCGCTGCTGAACATTCGCCGCGAGATTCAGGAGGTGCAAGACGGCCTGCTGCGCGCCGAAGACAGCCCGCTGCGGCACGCGCCACACACGCAAGACGACCTGCTGGCCCAGGAGTGGAACCGCGCCTACAGCCGCGAGACTGCGGCCTTCCCCACCCGCGCGCAGCGGGCATGGAAGTACTGGCCCGCCGTCAACCGGGTGGACAACGTCTTTGGAGACAGGAATTTTGTGTGCTCCTGCCCGCCCATCGAGGCCTACGCAGAGGTCTGAGGCGCCCAACACCGACCGAGAAGACCTTCGACTGTTGGGAGAGGCCCGCCGCGTGTCCTCTCCCGTTTCTTCTCAGTCTTCACCCCGCTCCGGCCTGATCTTGAGCGCCTGCCGGGCCAGCAGCAGAGCGAGCAGCAGCCCCGACACGTGCCCGATCCACGCTTGGCCCGCGACCGCAAAGGCCAGGTCCGTCGCTGCCAACAGCACACCCAGCAGAACGCCGACCAGCGGCACTCGGCTTTGATGGGGGGTATCGTACATGGGCGTACGGGGATGGGGATCCGTCATCGCATCCTGCGCCTCGACATACCGAATCAGCGTGAGGACGCCGTACACCAGAGTCAGGCCCGCCACGAGCATCAGCCCAAGCCCCACGTAACGCCCGGCCTCTGCGTAGTCCATCGCCCCCAGGGTGAAATGCCACAGCGAGGTCAGCAGCGCCAGCAGGGCCAGGCCCAGCGTAGCGGGCGTGCTGTACATCGGAGGAGCACCAAAAGGAGGCATAGAGACGCTTCACCATACGTCCTCTTGGGTGTGGCGACCGTAGCGATGACCGCTCATAGGGAGTTTAGCGGTCGGCAGGAGGTGCAGTCACCTCCACAGCGGTAAGCGTCTCCTTGATGCGGAAGGTGTGCGGCGTGTTGCGGGGGACGCGGTAAGAATCGCCGGGGCCTAGGCTCACCGTCTCGCCGTTCACAATGAGGTCCATGCGGCCCTCGATGACGTACCCCAGCGTCTCGTAGGGCTGGCTGCGCTCGGGCTTGTCGGCATTGGGTTCCTCACGCAGCCACAGGCGCATGCTGCCGTGCTCCCCACGGATGAGGTGATGCTCGCCGTTCTCGCCGCGAGTGGTGTCGTCACGGCTGACCCGGTACCCATTCTGTTCCGACATGCCCCA
>NZ_JQNI01000002.1:2205000-2377500 GCF_000745175.1 Deinococcus sp. YIM 77859 | reverse complement strand
AGCGCTTTGAGGCTCCCCAAACCCGGCGGCAGCAAGCCTTCCAGCCGCCCACGCCAGGAGCTCAGCAGGCGGCTGAGTTCCGCTGCTGGGACCTGGCCCACGCGTTGCAGCATGAGGCCCATCAGCAACGGACCCAAAAGGGCAAGAAGGCGGCTTGCGTTTGCGCCGGAGCCTCCGACAGCCGAGCCGAAACGGCCTGTCACCGCACCGGGATTCGCAAACAGCGAGGACAGGAGGGAACGGCCTTGTCCCTCGATGCGAGCGACTTCTGCGGGGTCTTCCAAAAGAGACGTCTTGAGGTCTCCTTCTGGAGTGACCAGCCGCTCAGCGTCACGGCGACGAGCGAGCAGCTCCGCCGCACCCGCTTCACTCTCTCCCCGCTCGATCAGCCCACCGAGCAAAACGGGCCAAGCCCCCTGCACCGCTCGCACCGCCGCGTTGCCGCTGTAGCCCGCCGCTCGGCCAATCTGCTCGGCCGTGCGTCCGCTCAGCTGCCGCCGGAGGAAGTCCAGCACGTCTTCGGCGCCCGCGCTTTCCACACGCTCAGCCAATACCTCCGGCAAAGCGCTGCTCAGGTCGTCAGCCGTCAGGCCGCGCTGACCCAGCATGCTCAGCACCAGGGGCAACGTCAGGTGAAGCAGCTTCTGAACGCTCCCCCGCTCGAGAGGACCCGCGACCTGTGCCGCGATGGTGTTGGCTCGGTCGCCCAGCAGCACGGGGGCCAGCAGCTCGCCCGCCTGCTGCAACTGCGCGGCTCCGTCCGGCTCGCTGAGGGCCGCCGACGCGCTGGGAAAGGCGGGGAGGTTCGCCAAAGCTTCAGCAACCTGCGCTGACCCCGAAGGCGTGTGGGCGGACTCGGCCAGGGCACGCAGCTGAAGGGGCAGGCCTTCGCGCAGCACCCGCTCGGCCTCTTCAGGCCCCAGGCCCGCCGCGCGCCCCAACGGCTCAACCGCCGGGCCGAAATACGACTCCACCAGCTCAGCAAGGTTCTTCTCGTCTGGAAGGCTCACAGCATTCAAGCTAGCCCAAGCGCGGTGTCCATTCTCACATGTTGCCGTGACCCTTCGCTAAGAAAGCGGGGCGGCAGCGGAAGAAAGGTCAAACGGTGGCGCCATCTGCCTCGTCGCGTGCCCGCTCTACCAGCGTCAGGATGTCGTAGGTCGCCACGAGTTCATCCCGCTGGTTGGTGATCTCGGCGTGCCACTCCACCACACCGGTCGGGCGCGTTTCCTGAGGCCGCAGGTCCTTGCGGATTTTGCGCTTGCAGGTGAGGCGGGTGCGGATGGTGTCGCCGATCGCGACCGGGGTGACAAAGCGCAGGTTTTCTAGCCCGTAGTTGGCCAGCACCGGGCCGGGTGCCGGCCACACGAACTGCCCGGCGGCTGCGGAGATCAGGAAGTAGCCGTGCGCCACGCGCTCCCCAAAGATGCCCTCCTTCGCGCCAATCTCGTCCACGTGAGCATAGAAGTGGTCACCGGTCAGGGCCGCGAAATTCACAATGTCGGCCTCGGTGACGGTGCGGCGGTGGGTGAGCAGGCTATCTCCCACCTGGATCTCGTCGAAGGTCTTGCGGAAGGGATGAACCACGTCCTCGCGGACTTCCGCGCCCGGCACGTATTCGTGCGTGATGGCGGCGAGGGTGGTCGGATCGGCCTGCACCGCCACCTTGTTCATGTGGTGCTTGATCCCCGCGAGGCCCGCGAGTTCCTCGCCGCCACCCGCACGGCCCGGACCGCCGTGCTTGAGCTGCGGCAGGGGGCTCCCGTGCCCGGTGTTCTCTCCCGCATTCGCACGGTTCAGGATCAGCAGGCGCCCATGGCTGCTCGCCATGTCCAGAACAAGCGCGCTGGCTTCCGCTCGGTCGTAGGTCACCACGCTGCCCGCCAGGCTGCCGCGGCCCATCTTCGCCAGGTGTGCGGCCTCCTCCAGCGTGTCGTAGGGAAGGAGGGTCGCCACTGGCCCAAACGCTTCCAGCTCGTGCGGGCCACGGGCCGTGAGGGGCGACTCGCACAGCAGCAGGGTGGGCGCAAGGAAAGCCCCCTTCTCCCAGTCGCCACCCAGAAGCTCACGTTCCTCGCCCCCAATCACCACCCGCGCTTCCCGCTGCAGGGCGTCCAGCGTTCGCCGCACCCGTTCACGCTGCTCGGTGCTGACCAAGGCTCCCATCCGCACGTCGTCACGGGTGGGATCGCCCATGGTCACCCGGCTCAGTTCCCGGTGCAGCGCCGCCACGACCTCCTCGACCCGGTTGCGGGGAACGATGGCGCGCCGAATCGCCGTGCACTTCTGTCCGGCCTTGCTCGTCATCTCGCGGACCACCTCGCGGACGTACAGGGCAAATTCGGGGTCTTCGGGGCGCACGGTCAGGCCCAGCACCGAGGCATTCAGGCTGTCCGCCTCAGTGTTAAAGGGGACGTTGCGCGCGACGATGGTGGGATGCACCTTCAGCCTGGCTGCCGTCGCGGCCGACCCCGTAAAGGCCACCATGTCCTGCTCCTCCAGGTGGTCAAGCAGGTCGCCGGGATCACCCGTCACGAGTTGCAGGCTTCCTTCGGGCAACAGGCCCGACGCGATGATGTCGCGCACCACGCGTTCGGTGAGGTAGGCCGTCTGCGGGGCGGGCTTCACCAGGCTGGGCATTCCGGCGATGAATGCCGGGGCCAGCTTTTCCAGCATGCCCCACACCGGGAAGTTGTAGGCGTTGATCTGCACCGCGACGCCCTCCCGCGGCACGAGGAGGTGCCGGCCCACAAAGGTGCCCCCCTTGCCCAGGGCTTCCACCTTGCCTTCCGGGAGGAAGCGCTCATCGGGGAGCTCACGGCGGGCAAGACTCGCGTAGCTCAAGAGCGTCCCGATGCCGCCCTCGATATCCACCCAACTGTCACGGCGGGTGGCTCCCGTCAGAAAGCTGAGCTGGTAGTAGTCCTCCTTGCGCTCCAGCAGGAAGGTCGCCAGCGCCCGCAGCATCCGCGCTCGGGTATGGAAGGTCAGCCGGCGCAGGGCCGGGCCACCCACCTCGCGCCCGTAGCGCAAGGCCCCCGCAAAGTCCACGCCCTCGGAGGAGAGGACGGCGATGGGACGGCCATACACGGCGTCATAGAGGGTCTGGCCTTCGGGGGCGGTGTGCCAGGTGCCGTAGACGTAGGAGGCGGGGTGAAGGAGGTCGGGGGTGGGGAGGATGGTCATGGGGACTCCTTGAGGCTGGACTAGAATGACCTATGACGGTCAACAACGAGCGCGACTTGGAGGGGATGAAACAGGCCGGTCAGGTGGTCGCCCGAACTTTGGAGGTGCTGAAGGGCGCCGTGGAACCCGGCATCACGCCCGCCGAGTTGGACGAACTGGCCGGGCAGGTTTTTGCCCAGTATGGAGCGTTCTCGGCTCCTCGCGCGGAGTACGGCGCGCCCGTCAACGTGTTCATCAGCGTGAACGAGGACATTGTTCACGGCCTGCCGACGCAGCGGCCTCTTGCCGCGGGCGACGTGGTCTCCATCGACGTGACGCCGAATGTAAGGGGGTACGTTGCCGACGCCGCCGTGACGGTGACCGTTCCGCCCGCTTCCCCCGTGGCGACTCGCCTGATCGCCTGCGCCGAAGCCGCTTTTGCCGAAGCCCTGAAAGCGGCCCGCGTAGGCCGCCCGCTGAACGCGATCGGCCGCGCCATTGAAACGGAAGTGGCGCGGCGGGGTTTTACGCTGCTGCGCGAATTGCAGGGACATGGCGTGGGCCGAGCCATTCATGAAAAGCCCGATGTGCCCAGCTTCTACCACCCGGCACTTAAAAAGCCCTTGCACGAAGGGTTGGTGATTGCTGTCGAGCCGATGGTTTCCACTGGCAGAAACTGGCGCACCAGAACTCTGCGTGACGGCTGGACGATTTCCACGACTGACGGAGGAATTGCCGCCCACTTTGAACACACCATCATGATTACGAAGGGTGCGCCGATGATTTTGACGGCCTAACCTCACACGCTCTTGAACCCCTCAAACGGCTCCCGGCAACTTTCGCAGACATACAGCCGTTTACACAGCGTCGGGCCGAAGGAGGCGGTCATCCGTACGTTGAGCGAGCCGCAGCGGGGGCAGCGGGTGGGTTCGGGGTCAAGGGTGATGAGGGGAGTGTCTCCGGCGGGGGCGGGCGGCGCGATTCCGTACCGGCGCAGGCGCTCGCGGGCATCCTCCTTGATCCAGTCGGTCGTCCAGGGCGGGGTGAGGGTGCTGCGAACATGCACCTCCTCCACGCCCAGGCCGCGCACCGCCTCGCCGATGCTCTCGCGGATGACGTGCAGCGCCGGACAGCCGGAGAAGGTGGGGGTAAAGGTGACCGTCACGCGCCCGCCCTCCACCGTCACGTCCCGCACCATGCCCATGTCGGTGACCGACACGACGGGAATTTCAGGGTCGGGGACGGCCGCGAGAGCAGCCCAGACCTGTTCGGGGGTCACCTGTCCACGCGAGGGGGGAAGGGCCGTCATGGGATCACCAAACCTCAGCGTTCGGCACCGCCCGCGCCACGCTCTGCATTTCCAACAGCAGGGGCGCGAGGTGTTCGGTGTGCACGTGGCGGCCACCTGGCAGATCGGCGGGAGCAGCGGGCAACGTCAGGCCGCATTTCCCGGTCAGGTGCGGGATCACCAGGGCTTCCCAGCGGGCCTGCACCTCGGCCAGACCAGGGAGCAGGCCTCCCTCTGCCAACTCCTCCTCGCCCTGCACGGGCTGGAAGAGCTGTGCGGCCAACGGCCAGAGCTCGTTCAGCGCCTTTTGCGTGCGGCGGCGGCTCTCCTCGGTGCCCAGAGCCAGCCGCTCCACCCAGAGGGCCGTGTGCTGAAGGTGGAACTTCTCCTCTCGCAGGGCCTTTGCGGCGACTTCAGCCAGCGGGGCGTAGGTGCTGGCGCGGGCCGCGTCCAGCCACAGGGCCTCATAGGCGTCAAAGAGGTACTGGCGCAGCATGGTCAAGGCCCAGTCCCCCTTGGGCAGCTCAACCAGGCGGACATTGGTGAACTCATCCGCATCCCGGAAAAAGGCGAGACGGTCGGGGTGGGCGCCGTCCAGCTCGCGGCGCAGTTCGAGGTAGAGGGAAGCGTGACCCAGCTCGTCTTGCGCGATGTTCGCCAGGGCGATGTCCTCTTCCAGGATGGGGCCGTGCCCGGTCCATTCGCTGTTCCGGTGCGCGAGAATGATCTCATCGTCGGCCAGGGCGGTGAATTTGCGAATCAGGGCGGACCGCTCCTCTGCCGTGAGCACTAAGGGCGAGCTCCCCACGACGGGTGACTGACCGCTCGTCGTCATGGCTGCGCTCCCTCCTTCGGCCGCCCCGGGATCAGACCCTCGCGCTTGAGTTCGCCGATATGGCGACCGATGACGCCGTAATACTGCTGCTGCTTGTAGGTCTTGTCGCGCGCGGGGGCAAACCAGCTCTCCAGCGTGCCCGGGTCCTCACGCGTGCGAACAACGGCAGGCTCGGGGAACACGAGCCAGGCCAGCGCTTCCGGGTGCTGCTCGCGCGCTTGCCGCAGCGCGTCGCCGGGGCCGCTTGCCTCCACGGTGCCCACCAGGTCCACGAACGTCATGGAGCGCTTGTGCGTGCGCTTGAGGCCCAGGTGGTAGGTGCCCGCCTCACCCGGCGTGTCCAGCACCGCGGGCTGCGCCGCGAGCTCCTCTGGGGTGGCGGTGAGGATGTCGGCCGCACGCACCGCCCACAGGCTCACGGCGGAGGGGCGGCGCACAAACACGTTGCGAGCGGTCAGAAGGGCGTGTTCGGGGTCGCCCGCATGAACACTGCCGACCGCCTGGTAGGGCTTGCCGGGCGCGTCCTGTTTGAAGACCTCCCAGCGGGGCCATTGGGTGTCCGGGGTCATCAGTCTGCGGCCTCCGGCAGGCGCCGAGCGGCATACGCCTGCACCGCTTCCCGCACCCAAGCCCCCTCTGCGTGGGCCTGTTGGCGTGTCCGCAGCCGCTCGGGCCCCAGGCCCCGCTCACCCCGAATCACTGCCCAGAACTCTTCCCACTGAATGGGGCCGTGCCGCCAGTGGCCCTGCTCGTCCTGGTGCAGCTCCGGATCAGGAATGGTCAGGCCCGCCTCCAGCAGTTCGGGGGCATGTTCGTCGATGAATTCCTGCCGGACCTCATCGTTGGTCTTGAGCTTGATGCCCCAGCGCTTCAAAACGGGTGTGTTGGGGCTGTCGGCGTCGTGCGGTCCGAGCATCATCAAGGCCGGCCACCACCAGCGGTTGAGGGCGTCTTGAGCCATCTGCCTCTGCTCGGGCGTGCCCCCCGCATAGGCGACGATCATTTCCTTGCCCTGCTTGTGGTGGAAGGTTTCTTCTGAGCAGATACGGACCATCGCGCGCGAATACGGCCCGTAGGAACAGCCCGCAAGCATGGTCTGGTTCTTGATCGCGGCGCCGTCAACCAGCCAGCCGATCATGCCCACATCGGCCCAGGTGAGGCTGGGGTAGTTGAAGATGCTGCTGTACTTGGCCTTGCCGGACAGCAGGGCCTGAAGCATCTCCTCGCGGCTGATGCCCAGGGTCTCGGCGGCGTGGTAGAGGTACTGGCCGTGCCCCGCCTCATCCTGCACCTTGGCGATCAGGATGGTCTTGCGCTTGAGGCTGGGGGCGCGGGTGATCCATTCACCCTCCGGCAGCATCCCCACCACCTCCGAGTGCGCGTGCTGCGAGATCATGCGGATAAGCTGGCGGCGGTACTCGGCGGGCATCCAGTCGCCGGGTTCAATTTTCTCGCCACGCGCGATGCGGGCTTCGAAGGCGGCGTGCTGCTCCGGCGTCTCGCCGGGAGAAAGGATCTGCGGCTGGGTCATGGGCTACCTCCTGAGGCAAGAACACTCTACCTAACGCTCGTTAGGTCCAGTGTACAAGGCGGCCCGGACCAGGGCTACCGGCACCGTCACAAAGGCGAACCGGGCAGCTCCTCGGGAAACATCCAGCCCGCCCGCGCGTGGCCCAAGGGACCGTGACCCGCGCCCAGGCCCGGTGCGGCACGCAGGGCCGCTTGCACGTAGGCGTGAGCTGCGCGAACTGCCTGCGGCAGGCTATGGCCGCGCGCGAGCTGGGCGGTGATCGCCGCCGAAAGGGTGCAGCCCGTGCCGTGGGTGTGGCGGGTGTGCTGGCGGGGAGCGTGCAGGTGCAGGCGCAAGCCGGGGAGCCGCAACTCGTCGGTGACGAGTTCTCCTTCCCCGTGGCCTCCCTTGAGAAGCAGGGGCAGCTGCGGGGGCAGGTCCGGGCCGAAGAGCGCCGCCGCCTCCGGGAGGTTGGGCGTGATCAGGGTGGCGAGGGGAAACAACGCCTCGCGCAGGACATGCACGGCCTCCGGTTCCAGCAGGGGGTCTCCGCCCTTGGCGAGCAGCACTGGGTCAACCACCAGGGGGAGCTCGCGCCCGCGCAGCGCCCGCGCCACCGCCCGCACGATGGCCGCGTTGCCCAGCGCCCCCGTTTTGACAGCGGCCACCGGGAAATCCGTGAGGACCGCCTCGATCTGCGCGGTGACCAACTCGGGTGCAAGCGGCTGAACGGCCTGCACGCCCCGGGTGTTCTGTGCCGTCACCACGGTGAGGGCCGAGGTGCCGAAGACGCCGTGGGCCTCAAAGGTTTTCAGATCGGCCTGAATGCCCGCTCCGCCCCCGGAGTCGGACCCGGCGATGGTCAGGGCCACCGGAAGTGAACTCACAGCGCCTCCTGCACGAACGTGAGCACGCGCTGGGCAGCCTGGGGCGCGAGCAGCACTCCGTGCCGACCGTGCCCGCTGGCCACCCACACGCGCCGCAGCACCGGATGGGGTCCGACGAGGGGCCTGCCGTCCGGCGTCACCGGGCGCAGACCTACCAGCGTGGCGAGGCGCGGCTCTTCTGCCGCCTCCGGGACCAGGGCGCGGGCGACCGTTCGCAGCCAGCGCCGAGCGTGGAGATCGGGAATGGGTGAGGCCGAGGCGCGGGCTGTGGCCCCCACGTATAGCCCGTCGGGGCGCCCCAGGGCGTAGCCGTGAGGCCCCTCGCCGCGCCGCCGAAAGCCTACCCGCGCCGGGTGGTCGCGCGGCCCCCCCAACAACAGGGCCTGGCCCTGTACGGACCGCACGGGCACCCCGAACGCGGCGCTCCAGACCCCCGCAGCAAGCACCACCAGCGAAGCCACCCGCTCCCCCCGGTCGGTGTGGACCCGCACGCTCTTCCCCCGCGGCTGGAGGGCAAGCACCCGCGCAGGCATGAGCCGAAGCTGGCTGCGGGCAGCCCGCACCACGCTGGGAGGATGCACCTGGCCCTCGGCCGCTGCCCATACGGGGGCCTGTCCTTCTCGCAGATGCCACACCCCCGCCCGAAAGCCCACCGGCTGGCCACTGCGCGCTTCTAGGCGGGAGGCGAGCTCGGGCCAACAGCGCAGGCTCTCCTGAGCCTGGGCATCCAGGTCAGTGCCCTGTAACCGCTCTCCCGCCGGGGTCAGCAGGCCCGCGCCCGCTCGCCAGGCGGCTCCCGGCAACCCCGCGTCCAGCACCTCAACCGGGCAGCCCGCCTCCTGCAACGTCCAGGCCACCAGCGAGCCTATGATCCCAGCGCCCACCACGAGGACGGTCATACAGGCTGCTCCGGGTCAGGGAGGCGCGGCACGCCCACCGGAGGACTGCTGGGGTGAGCGTGATCGCGCTTGGGCATTCGGCCCGCCCGCCAGGCCAGGCGGCCTGCCTGCACGCCCAGCGCAAAAGCGCGGGCCATCGCCACCGGGTCGCGGGCTTCGGCAATCGCCGTATTCACCAGCACCGCGTCGGCTCCCGCCTCCAACGCCTGGGCGGCGTCGCTGGGCACCCCCAGGCCCGCATCCACCACGATGGGCACGCTCGCCCCGTCGAGCACCGTGCGCAGCAGCTCCGCCGTGCGCAGGCCGCGCCCCGTTCCGATGGGGCTGGCAAGGGGCATCACGGCGGCGCACCCGGCCTGTTCCAACGCGCGGGCCAAGACCGCGTCCGGCTGGACGTAGGGAAGGACCGTAAAGCCTTCCTCCACCAACTGTTCGGCCGCCCGCAGCGTTCCAACGGGGTCGGGAAGCAGCCAGCGGGGATCGGGAATCACCTCCAGCTTCACCCAGTTCACGCCCGTAGCGGCGCGGGCCAGCCGGGCCACCCGCACGGCTTCCTCGGCGGTGCGGCACCCCGCCGTGTTGGGCAGCAGCTGGTAGCGGCTGAGGTCGAGGGCATCCAAAAGGCCCGCGTGGCCGGGCGCCTTGAGCTCGACGCGGCGAATCGCCACCGTCACGATCTGTGCCCCGCTTGCCTCCAGCGCGTCCCGCATGACGGCAAAGTCCGGGAATTTGCCGGTGCCCAGCATCAGCCGCGAGGTGAAGGGCTGGCCGCCGATGGTCAGGGGACCGTGCATGCTTAGCCTCCTCCGATGACGCGCACAATCTCAATGACGTCTTGCTCGCTGAGCGGGCGATCCGGCACCCGCGCTCCGGGGTAGAAGTCGTCGTTCACCGCGACGGCCACCCGTTCGAGTGGAATGCCCAGCTCGCGGAGCAGGGCGTGCAGGGTGAGGCCTGCGCGGTAGGGATACAGCTCACCGTTCACCTGCATCAAAGACCTCCTGGGAGAGGCGGGCAAGCAGCGCGGCGGCGGCCTGCGCGGGATCGGGCGCGTCCAGCACCGCCCGCACCACCGCAAGGCGGGTGGCTCCCGCAGCCAGCACGTCGTCCACGGTGGACCGGTCGATGCCGCCGATCGCGTACCAGGGCACGGCGGGCGCAAGGGCCGCCACCTCCCGCACGTAGGCGAGCCCTGCGGCGGGGCGGCCCGGTTTGGTGGGCGTGGCGTGAACCGGTCCAGCGGCGATGTAGGCCGGTTCCTCGGCCAGGGCCTGCAGGGCCTGTTCCCGGCGGTGGGTGCTTAGGCCCACCAGCAGGCGGGGCGCGAGGCGGCGGGCCCACACCGGGGGAAGGTCCGCCTGCCCCAGGTGAACGCCGTCCGCGCCGCTCGCGAGCGCCACATCCACCCGGTCATTGACGAAGAGGGGGACTCCCCGCGCGTGGGCGAGGTCGCGCAGCCGCTCGGCGAGACGGATCAGGGGCCGGGCCTCCCCCTCCTTGACCCGCAGCTGCAGGGTGTC
Source organism: Deinococcus sp. YIM 77859 (assembly GCF_000745175.1). Classification (NCBI taxonomy): domain Bacteria; kingdom Thermotogati; phylum Deinococcota; class Deinococci; order Deinococcales; family Deinococcaceae; genus Deinococcus; species Deinococcus sp. YIM 77859. Next base: position 2,367,396 of record NZ_JQNI01000002.1, on the reverse strand, counting down.
TACTCCGCCGTCGAGGGCCGCTGCCACCCGAGCGACGAACTCGGCTTCGGCTTGACCGGGGCGGGGCGTCGCGACCAGATAGAGCCGTCCCAGGCGCCGGGTCACGGCCTGTCCTCCCGGGCGCTCATCCCAACCTGCTCTGATTCCAGAACGTCCTGCAAAGACACCGCGTGTTCTTCCGCGAGTCGGTACGTTCTTCTCGGGTTCGGCTGCGACTCACCTGCAGTTGATGTCAGGTAGAGTTCGCTCCCCGCCTCGCGGAACTCGCGCGCCTTGTCCTCCAGCCCGGCGAGGACGTCCCCGGCCCGCAGCTCGTGGCTGAGCTTCATGGAGCAGAACTGGGGGCCGCACATGGAGCAGAAGTGGGCGGTTTTGGCCGCCTGGGCGGGCAGGGTCTCGTCATGCAGGGCGCGGGCCTTTTCGGGATCGAGCGAGAGGTTGAATTGATCCTCCCAGCGGAACTCGAAGCGGGCCTGGCTGAGGGCGTTGTCGCGGGCCTGGGCGCCGGGATAGCCCTTGGCAAGGTCAGCCGCATGGGCGGCGATGCGGTAGGCCAGGACGCCGTCACGCACGTCCTCCCGATTCGGCAGGCCCAGGTGTTCTTTGGGGGTCACGTAGCACAGCAGCGCGGTGCCGTACCAGGCGATCTGCGCGGCGCCGATCGCCGAGGTGATGTGGTCGTAGCCGGGCGCGATGTCGGTGGTGAGCGGCCCCAAGGTATAGAAGGGGGCCTCCTGACAAACCGCCAGTTGGCGGGTCATGTTCTCGCGGAGGCGCTGCATGGGCACATGCCCCGGCCCCTCGATCATGGTCTGTACGCCGTGCTCCCAGGCCACGCGCGTGAGCTCGCCCAGCGTCTCCAGCTCGGCAAACTGCGCGGCGTCGTTGGCGTCCTCGATGGAGCCGGGACGCAGGCCGTCACCCAGGCTCAAGGTGACGTCGTAGGCTGCCAGAATCTCACAGAGTTCTGCGAAGTGGGTGTAGAGAAAATTCTCGTGGTGATGGGCCAGGCACCAGCGAGCGAGGATAGAGCCCCCTCGCGAGACGATGCCGGTGCGCCGCCGGGCGGTCAGCGGGATGTGCGCGAGGCGGACCCCCGCGTGTACGGTGACGTAGTCCACCCCCTGCTCGGCCTGCTCGATCAGGGTATCGCGGTACACCTCCCAGGTGAGTTCCTCGGGCGCGCCCCCCACCCTTTCGAGCGCCTGGTAGATGGGGACGGTGCCCACCGGTACCGGGCTATTGCGCACAATCCATTCTCGCGTCTGGTGGATGTGCCGCCCGGTGGAGAGGTCCATCACCGTGTCGGCCCCCCAGCGAGCAGCCCACACGAGCTTTTCAACCTCCTCCTCGATGGAGCTGCTGACGACGGAGGTGCCGATATTGGCGTTGACCTTAACCCGAAAGTGACGCCCGATGACGGTGGGTTCGAGTTCGGGATGGTTGACGTTGGCGGGAATCACCGCTCGGCCCCGCGCCACCTCCGCCCGCACCCATTCGGGGGTGATCTCGCGCGGGATGCTCGCGCCGAACGCCTCGCCGGGATGCTCGTGCCGCAGCTCAAAGCCGTCAAGCTGGCGCAGGTTCTCCCGCAGGGCCACAAACTCCATCTCCGGCGTGATCTCGCCGCGCCGGGCGGCCTGAAGCTGGGTGATCGCCGCGCCGCTGCGGGCTCGGCGGGGACGCGGCGGCTGCGGAAAAGGCAACGGCCCAGCCTCGTCGAGTGGAGCCAGCAGGCGCTGCGGAGCCGCCGTCAGCCGGGAATCGCTGGCCAGCCAGGGCCGAGCATGGGGCAGCCCCCGGCGCAGGTCAATGTGAACGAGGGGATCAGTGTAGGGACCGCTTGTGTCGGGGACAAGCACATCAGGATTGGGCCGCGAGCGGGTGAAGCCGCCCACCTGTTCGAGGGTGGGGGACTGCCGAATGGCCCGCACGGGCACTCGCACCTGCGGATACAGGGTGCCCGTGAGGTACCGTTTCTCGCTGCCCGGAAAGGGCGCCGTGCTGACAACAGATTCGCGGGAATAGGCCGACATCCAAACCTCCGAGAAGGGCGAGGGGCCTCCGGGCCAAGGCGGGCGGCCCGAAGCAACAAACGCTTCAGCGGTTCAGCGGCTTTACGGCAACATCAAACCCCCCTCCTGCAACGTCGGAGGGGGGCCACACGTTCTGTGTTCAGCACCCGTCACGCTCCCTCCGCCGGTGTTACCCGGATCAGGTTCCTAGGGTTGGGCCGAACGGCCCTCTCAGCCCCCGCCTGGGCGGGTGGGCACCCCTGGTGACTGCCTGAAGTGTGCCACCAGGCCAGCCGGGGGTCAAGGGCCGCCCCACGAGCAGACCGAGGACAAGGCGGGGCTGGCCCGGACCTCGTCTCCCGAAACGGCCCCCGCCCCGGCCCACGGTCTACGATCCCTGCCATGATCGTCGCGATCGGACACGACCTGATAGAGATCGAGCGCATCCGGGGCCTGCTCGCGCGGGAGGGACGGCGGGCGGAGAAGCTCTTTGCGCCGACCGAGCTGGCGTACTGCGCCCGGCTCGCCGACCCCGCCCCCAGCCTTGCGGCCCGCTTCGCCGCCAAGGAGGCCTTTCAAAAGGTTTGGCCGCGTCCGCACGGCTGGCGTGACGTGTGGGTGGAGCGCGAGCGCACGCCGGATGGCCCCTTTCCCTTTGCCCCCCCGGTGCTGGGGTTTGCACCCGAGATCGCCGCCGAGTTGGAGGCGCGCGGCTGGGTGGCGCACCTCACGTTGACCCACACGAAGGAGCACGCCTCCGCGGTCGTGGTGCTGGAGGCACGCTAGGCCGCCTGTCCTCACCTCGGAGGAAACACCCGCAGCCCGTCTATCCCCTCCAGTTGCTCCGAGAGGCGTGCGCCGTGCAGCAGGTGTGCCTCGAGCACGCCCGGCAACCAGGGCAGCACGTCGGACGGCAGGGCTGCGGGCAAAAACCAGGCGACTTCCGACGCTTCCGGCGTGGGCTGCGGCGTGCCGTCCCAGCGGCCAGCCAGAAACAGGAAGGCTGTTCCCGTCACCCCCGCCAGGTCATAGCGGCTGACGCCCAGAAACCGCAGCTCCGCCGGATTCACCCGCACCCCAACCTCCTCCTCCGCCTCGCGGGCTGCCGCCTCGGCCAGTCCCTCGCCCCGCTCGACGTGACCGCCCGGCAGGCCCCAGAGTCCCGCGCCGTAGGCGGCTCCCGTTCGGCGGCCCAGCAGCACGCGCCCCTCATGGTCCTGCAGCACCAACCACGCGATCAGGTGAGGGATCATGGGTCGGGAAGTTGGCTCGCTCGCCAGCCGGTCAAGAGGGTGAGGGCGGTGACGGCCAGCAGGAAGCCCAGGGGCACCCGCCAACCACCCGTCCAGTCGTGCAGGGCACCAAAGAGAAAGGGGCCGGCCGCGGCCAGCAGGTAGCCGACGCCCTGTGCGAGCGCGGAGAGCTGCGGCACCTGCGCCGGATGGGCGGCCCGCTGCGCGATCAACACAAGGGCCAGCGGAAAGGTGCTCCCGCACCCGGCTCCCAGCAGCAACACCCACAGCAGCGGCCAGCCGGGGGCAAACAGCAGCCCCCAAAGCCCCCCACCGATCAGGGCCGCCGCACCGAGAACCAGCGGAAAGGGGTTCTGCAGCCGCGCGGCCAAAATGGGCACGGCCAGCGTGAAGGGGAGCTGCACGATGTTGCCGGCCGAGAGCAGCAGCCCACTGGCGGCGGCGCTTAGGCCGCGGTCTTGCAGCACGCGTGGCAGCCAGGTCAGCCAGGTAAAAAACACCAGTGACTGAAACCCCATGAAAAGCGTGACCGGGAGAGCATAGGGATTGTGCCACACGGCAGGCCCCTGCGCCGCGCGCGGCGCGTGCGTCTGCCGCCCGAACAGCGCGGGAAGCCAGGCGAGCACGCCCGCTGCGGCCAGCCCCACCCACACGCCGAGAGAAGCCCGCCATGACCCACCCAGCGCGGTTCTTAGGGGCACGGCCAGCCCGGACGCGAGGGCTGCCCCGCTCACGACGGCGAGCGTGTACACACCGGTCATCAGGCCCACCCGTTCGGGAAAGTCGCGCCGCACCAGGCTGGGAAGCAGCACGTTGACGATGGCGATGCCCGCCCCGACCAGCACCGTTCCAAGCAGAATCCACGGCAGGCTGGGCCCCACCCGCAGCAGCGCGCCCAGACCGATCACCGCCGTGCTGAGCAGGATCACCGTCTCCGAACTGCGCCGCCGCGTGAGCAGCGGGGCCAGCGGTGCAAGGACCCCCCAGCACAGCAGCGGAATCGTGGTGAGCAGGCTGACCGTCGCCGCCTTCACGTGAAGCTCGGCCTGGATCTGGCCCAGCAGTGGCCCGAAGCCCGCGATAGAGGGCCGCAGGTTGAGGGCCACCAGCACAATGCCCAGGATCAGCCAGGGCAGCGGCGTGCCCCGGCGGGTGGCGGCAGCCTCCGGTGCCTCCTGCGTTGGGCGGGTCGTTGGTTGGGTCGCGGGTGGTTTGAGCGGCATGATCCTCCTGTTTGGCGCCGTCTGGAGCTTTCCCCATCATGCTCCTCCCGGCCCGCTTGGGCTGCTATCCTGTGAGGTGCGTCACCGGGGGTGCCCTGCACAGCAGCGGGGCTGAGACACACCCCAAAGAACCTGATCCGGGTCATACCGGCGGAGGGAGCGTGATGCGCGGGCCCCGAACGGGTGACCCGTGAACGCTTCCCCTTCGTGACGCGAGGGGGATGTTTTGATGCGAAACACTGCCGTGCTGCTCGGCCTGCTGGTCGCAGGAATGGCCCAGGCCCAAACCACCCTGACGGTCATCACCCACGATTCTTTTGACCTCGACAAGAGGCTGATCGCCCGGTTCGAGCAGGCCAACAACGCCCGCGTGCGCCTCGTGAAGGGAGGAGACGCCGGCGAACTCCTCAACCGCCTGATTCTGACGCGCCGCGCGCCCATCGCGGATGTGGTGTACGGGCTAGACAACACGCTGCTGCCCCGTGCCAGGGCCGCCGGGATCCTCGAGCCCTACAAGTCTCCGGCACTGGCGCGGGTACCCGCAGCCTACCGCCTCGACGAAGCCGGTCTGCTGAACACCGTGGACGCGGGTTTTGTGGCGCTCAACTACGACCGTGCCTGGTTTCAGAAGGCGGGGCTGGCGCTGCCCCGGAGCCTGGATGACCTGAAAAAGCCCCAGTACGCGCGCCTGACGGTGGTCTCCTCCCCGGCGACGAGCAGCCCCGGGCTGGCCTTTTTGCTCGCGACCGTGAACCACTACGGCGAGGCGGGTGCCTGGGCCTGGTGGCGCGAGGCTCGCGCGAATGGCCTCAAGGTGGTGCGCGGCTGGTCCGACGCCTACGAAAAGGAATTCAGCCGCAACGGCGGCCGGTATCCCATCGTGCTGAGCTACGCGAGCAGCCCCGCCGCCGAGGTGTACTACGCCGACAGCTACGACCCCCAAAAGCTCCCCGCGCAGGCCCCGACGGGCAACCTCTTCCTGCCGGGCAGCACCTTCTTGCAGCTGGAAGGCGTGGGCATCCTCAAGGGGGCCAAACAACCCGCTCTCGCCCGCAAGTTTGTGGACTTCATGCTGAGTGCCCCTGTACAGGCCGACATCCCAACCCGGATGTGGGTGTACCCCGCTGTGAGCGGCACGCCCCTTGACCCCGTGTTCCGCTTTGCGGAGAAACCCGCCGTGCCCCCGGTCAAGGCGAGCGTGATGGCCAACCCGCAGCGCCTTGTCGACGCCTGGGTGACGAACGTCCTGCGGGCGCGGTAGGCCGCCGGCGTGTTGGCCTGGCGCGGTTGGCTGCTCGCCCTCCCCTCCCTCCTTTTCCTGCTGCTGCTCCTCGCCCTCCCCCTGGGGCGGACCCTGGTCGAGGGCGGCGTGAACCTGGGGGTGTGGCGTGACCCCTACTTTCTCGGGCGCCTCGGCTGGACGCTCGTTCAGGCAAGCCTTTCTGCCCTGATCGCTCTGGGCGTGGGTGCGCCCCTCGCCTACCTGCTGTCGCGTTTCGCCGTTCCCGGCAAGGGCCTGCTCCTGCAGGTGCTGCTGCTCCCCTTCGTGACCCCTACGCTTGTCGCGGTGCTGGGCATCACGGCCCTGTTGGGGCCGCAGGGCTGGCTGACGGCACCGCTGGGCCTCGACCTCGGCGGCACCCCCGCCCTCCTGATCCTCGGTAACCTCTTTTTCAACCTGCCGGTGATGGTGCGCCTCGCCTACGGCGGGTTTTCGCGTGTGCCGCCTGCCCTGTTGGGCGCGGCGCGGACGCTAGGGGCCTCGGGGCTACGCGCGGCCCTCACGGTGGCGTTGCCCCTCGCACTGCCGGGCCTTACAGCGGGCTTTGTCCTGGTCTTTCTGTACTCGGCCCTCAGCTTTGGGCTGCCGCTGGCGCTCGGCGGGGAACGGTACGCGACCCTGGAGGTGGAGATCTACACCCTCACCGCCTACCAGCTCCGGCTGAGCGAGGCGAGCGCCCTGATCGCCGGGCAACTGCTGCTCACGCTGGCCGCAACCTGGACCTACGTGCGTCTGCGGCAAGGAGGAACCGGTGTTCCCACAGCGAACCTTCCCCGACCTCGGGGCGGGGCGGCCGCGCTGCTGTGGACGCTGATCGCCGCCGTGCTGCTCATCTGCTTCGGGCCGCTTGTCGCGGTGATCGTGCGCGGACTGCTCGGCTCCGGCGGGCCGACGCTGAGCTACTGGCAGGGCGTCTTGCGCGACCCCGACACGCCGCTCCTGCTGTGGAATACGGTGCGTTTCGGGGTACTGGCGCTGGGGGGCGCGGTGCTGCTGGGAAGCCTTCACGCGCTGGGTGCCTGGCTCGCCCGGTCGCGAACCCTCGACCTGCTCTCGCTGCTGCCGCTGATGGTGTCACCGGTGAGCCTGGCGGTCGGATACCTGCTCGCCTATCCGGCCCTCTCGGCCACGCTGCCCCTGCTGATCGCGGCCTATACGCTGCTGGGCTTTCCACTCGTCACGCGCAGTGTGCTGCCCGCCCTGCGCGCTCTGCCGCCCCACCTGCTGGAAGCCGCCCGCAGCCTGGGTGCGGGTTCCTGGGCCGCCCACCGCACAGTCACGCTGCCCCTCACCTTTCCGGCGCTGCGGGGGGGCGCGGCCCTAGCCCTCGCCACCGTGCTGGGCGAGTTCGGCGCGACGCTGGTGCTGACGCGGCCCGAGTGGGCCACCCTCAGCGTCGGCCTGTACGAGCGCCTAGGCCGTCCCGGCGAGCGCAACCTGGGAGAGGCCTGCGCGCTGGCCACCGCGCTCCTGCTCCTCGCTGGCCTGAGTTTTACGCTGCTGGACGGGGGGGAGGGGGAGGTCACCTGACCCGTTTGAGCGTCAGGCCCACATTGCCCTGGAAATCGAAGCTGAGGCGGCCCTCGCAGCGCCCCACCAGACCCTGGAAGAGCAGCGTGCCCCGCTCGTCCAGACGGAGACTTCCGGCTAAACCTTTTTCGGCCCCACAGTCAGGGGGGAAGAGGGACCAGAGGTTCACCCGCTGCACGTCCGCCTTCCAGTGGCGGTCCAGGCGGGTACGGACAACCTCTCCGCTCCGAAGACGGAAGTCGATGAAGGTGAGTCCCTCGCGGTCCGGGCTCGCCCCCGTCAGCCGCCCGGCGGGCTGGGCGAGGACGCGGCCGTCACCGCGCGAAAGTACATACGTCACCTCGTCCTCCCCCGCGAAGCCTTCCACCAGCAGGACGTTTCCAAGAACCTGCACCTCGTTCCGGCTGGCTTTGAGAGGGGTTCGCCACAACACCCGTGCCCCCTGCCGCGCTTCCACACCGCGTTCGAAACTCGCGCGGTAGGTGATGGGAGCCGCCGCGCCACCGGCCCGCGCAAGACCGGCGAGCAACGGGACAAGGAGCGGAAGGCCTCTCAGGGACGGCATCGGCATGGACCCAGCCTAACCCCCTCACGGGGAGAATGTCATACACTGTCAGACGGGAGGCGCGAGATGCGTGTGAAACTCAGCAAGCACGGCAACAGCTTGGGCTTCGTGGTGCCCGCCAGCGTGGTGCGGGAAGAGGGGCTGGAGGCGGGGCAGGAGTATGAACTGGAGGTGGCGGAGGGCGGTGAGTTCCGCCTGATTCCTGCCCGGCGGCGCAGGAGCCGGTACACCGTGGAAGAGCTGCTGGCTGGTATGCCAGAGGAACCGCTGCGCTACGAGGACATTCCCGAATACGTTCCGGTGGGCCGGGAGCTGGACTGGTGAGTGCGCCGGAACGCGGGCAACTGGTCTGGACGGACTTTGACCCACGACGGGGAGACGAGCAGGGTGGTCGTCGGCCAGCCCTCGTCATCAGCAGCAGCGCCTACAACCGCGTGACCGGCCTGATGGTCTGCCTGCCCGTGACCAGCCGGGCGAAGGGATACCTCACGGAATTGCCCCTGCCGGGTGGACTGAAGACGCGGGGCGTCATTCTCACCTCACACGTTTACACCCTGGACTGGCAAGCGTGGGGCGTGGACATCATCGAGCCTGTCCCCGGAGACGTGCTGGAGGAAGCCGTCGACCGCCTGATGGGCCTGGTGAGCGAGTGACCACACCCGCCCTTGCCGTCCACCACCTCGCCAAACGCTTCGGGCCGACCGTCGCGGTGGACGACGTGTCCCTTACCGTCGGCGCAGGCGAAACCGTCGCCCTCCTCGGGCCGAGCGGCTGCGGCAAAAGCACCGTGCTGCGCTGTGTTGCGGGGCTAGAACGGCCCGATGCGGGCCGCGTGTGCATCGGCGGCCGGGACGTGACGGCCCTGCCTCCGGAGGCGCGGCAGGTCGGCCTGGTCTTTCAGGAGTACGCGCTCTTCCCGCATCTCAGCGTGCTGGGCAACGTCGCCTACGGCCCCCGCATGCGCGGCGCGGCGCGAGCGAAGGCGGAGGACCGAGCGCGCGAGGCGCTGGAGCTGGTCGGTCTGGACGCCCTGGCTGGACGCCGCACCACCGAACTCTCGGGCGGGCAGGCGCAACGGGTGGCGCTGGCGCGGGCGATCGCGACCGGATCGCCGCTGCTTCTGCTGGACGAGCCGCTCAGCAACCTGGATGAGCCGCTGCGGGCCCGGCTGCGGGCGGACCTGCGCGCCCTCTTTGCACACCTGCACGCTGGGGTACTGCTTGTCACGCACGACCAGCGGGAGGCGCTGGCCTTGGCCTCGCGCGTGGCGGTGATGCGCGCCGGACGGCTGGTGCAGGTCGGGCCCGCCGAGGAGGTCTTCGCTCGGCCCGCAACCGCCTGGGTCGCCGCCTTTCTGGGACACGCCAACATTCTGCCGGGGCCAAGCGGCCTGGCCCACCTGGTGCCCGAGGATGCCGTGCGGCTGGGCGAGGGCGAGGTTTTTCCCGTCACGGCGCGGCAGATGACCGACACCGGAACGGACGTGACGGTCCAGCATCCCCTGGGTCCCCTGCGGCTGCACCTCAGTCCCCGGGAAGCCGCCGCACTCTGTGGCGACGGGTTGCGCCTCACCCTGGACCCCACCCGCGTGCTCGCGCTGCCCGACGACCGGGAGCGGCCATGATCGCCTGGATCCTGGTGGGTGGACGTCTGGTGCTCACACCGGCGCTCCGGGCCCTCCCCTGCCCCGATCTGGTCCTGGCGGCAGACAGCGGCGGACGGCATGCCGCCGCGCTGGGTGTGCGGGTGGACGCCTGGGTGGGCGACTTCGATTCCTCGGAGGGACTCCAGTTGGACGCCCCCCGTGAGGTGTACCCCAGGGCCAAAGACGAGACGGACGCCGAGCTTGCCGTGCGGCTCGCGCGGGAGCGGGGAGCCAGCGAGCTGGTCTTCCTGGGGGCCTTTGGCGGGCGCTTTGACCACACGGCGGCGCTGGCCCTGGGCGGCCTGCGGCTGGCGCGGGAGGGCTTGCGGGTCATCCTGCACAGCGGCGACGAGAGCGGTCACCCGCTGCTGCCGGGCGCCCCCGTGCACCTTGACCTCCCGCCCGGCACCCTCCTCAGCGTCTTGGCCCTCAGCGACCTGCGCGGGCTGACGCTCGAGGGAACCCGCTGGCCTCTCCGGCAGGCGGCGGTACCCTTGGGCAGCGGCTGGACCGTGAGTAACGAGGCAGAAGGCGGAACGGTCCAGGCCACGCTGGAAGACGGCCTCGCGCTGGTGACGGCGCTGCACCGGCCCACCCATCCCCCGCCACCCTGAGTGCCTCAGCGGTGGAGCGGCTGGGCAGCCGGGCAAGCGGCCACGCCGGACCGGGTCTTACGGGTATAGGCGCAGCCGTAGTTGGGGTCGGCGAGGGTGCTCGGCGTCAAGACATCATCTCCGCCCGGTTTCACCCCGGTCTTCTCCCACTTGACGAGGTCATCAAAGGCCTCGATCACCTCGGCTCCGTCAAACTCGCAGTGTCCGGCGGCGCGGATGGCCCGCTGAACGAGTCGGTCCCCGTTGCCATTCGCCTGGGCCGCAAGGCGGTAGAGCTGCTGGTGGCGGAAGGGCACATAGAAGTCCCCCAGGGTGTGCAGGGTGAGCACCGGCACGCTGAACCGGCCGTCCACGGGTGGAATCCAGCGCAGGCCGCCGGGACGCGGAGCATTGGCGTTCGGGTCCGCCTCCACGCGCACCATGGCCTCGTTGAAGGCCACTTCGGCGGGTGTGGGGGTAGGGCCGTCGGTCCAGCGGTACATCCGGCCGATGTTGCCGTAGAAATTCTTGTTCAGGATGCCGTTTACGGTTCCGTCTGAGCCGCCCGTACTGAGCACGGCGTTTTGCCAGACGCCGGTGCGAAAGCCCAGCTCAAAAACCGGGCGGTCCCCACCGGTGAGGCGGCGGGCGATCTCGCGCAGCTTTGCGCCCTGCCCGGCGTTCTCCTGCCAGATGGGGCCCGAGGTGTCGGTAAAGAGCGCCGCCTTGATGTCGGGGAGCAGGGCCGGGTAGGTCTGCTGCGGGTAGGTCCGGGCTCCCAGCCCAGCCAGCTGCGCGGCAGCAAGCGTGTAGTCACCCAGCCACTGGAACTCGTACGCCTCGTCCATCACGCCGCAAAGGGGCAGGGACGCCGCATAGCGGACCCTGTGGCGCGCCGTCTGCAGGGTCTCCTGCTCCACGGCGGCGCCCGCGATGTGACCTCCCATCGAAACGCCCATGATGAGGTACTTGCTCGGCTGGCCATACCTGCCACCCGTCAGTTCGGCAAAGGCGAGGGCCAGGGCGTTGGTGTCTTCTATGCCCGCCTGTACGTCGTAGTAGTTGGCGGAGTAGCTGCTCGCAGCCCAGGCGTACCCCTGGGCAATGAGGTACGCGCGAATCGCGGGGGGATCGGCCGTGAGCTGTTCACCGGTACCGCGGTACCCGTGCGCGTACATCACCAGGGTGCCGTTCCAGTTATCGGGCACCTCGATGAGATAACTCGCTGGCCCGCGCAGGCCCCCATAGGTGCCCTTGTAGAGGGTGGCGCCCGCCAGGGCCGCCGTTGTGGGCTCCACAGGCCTAAAGGTGCGCTCGTCTTGCGGGCGCGGCTCGGAAACGGGCGCGGTGAGCTGACCGCAGCCGGCCAACCCCAGGCCGCAGGCCAGCGCGGTGAGGGCACGAGCGGAAGCACGAAAGGGCGTACCGGTCATCAGGCCTCCAGGAAAGGGCGAGTGTGGTCCACGGAGGGCCACGCGGACAAAAACTTTCAGCGGCGATGCAGCAAGAGAATATCCGTATTTAAGGGGGGCCGGTGACCCCTGTCAACCTGGGGGTTGGGGAGGCCGCGGGAACTCTGCCCTTGCTCCCCCCGTACCCTGAAGGCATGAGACGACCTGGAGTAGGCTGCGGCTGTCTGGGGTGCGGGGGCGGCACCCTGCTGGTCCTGGTGGTGCTGGGAGCCCTGGCCTGGTTTGTGGTGATCCAGCCCGCGCGCACCTTTTTGGAATCGTGGCGCCCCCCCGCGCAGACACCATCCCAGACGAGCAGCGGAACGGGAATCCAGGTTCCCAACCTGCCCGGGCGCGACGGGGCGGCGCCCCCTGCTGCCACCGGGGATGTGGACGCGCCGCTCACCCGAGCCGATGTGCAGCGCTTCGTGCGGGTACGCCGGGACATTCGGGAGGCGCTGGGCGGCAGCTTCACCAGCCTGCAGCAGGTCTGGACCGAGATCCAAAACGGACAAACGCCCAATATCTTGACGGTCGTGCGGGTGCTTGGTGACGCGGGCAGCGCCATCGGCCGCGCCCGGCAGGCCCAGACCGCCGCCCTGGCCCGCGAGGGCCTTAGCCTGGAACGCTACGCCACGCTTCGCCACACCGTGAACCGTGCCCTGGGCGTGCCCAACGTGGACTTTGCTCAGGCGGCCCAGGCCCTGCAACAGGGGCGCCTCCCCGACCTGAACACCACGGTCCAGACCGCTACTCCGGAAGAACGTGCGCTTGTCGCCCCCTACCGGGCCGAGCTGACCCAGACGGCAGCGTTGGGGCTCCTGGGGTTATAAGGGGCGCAATGGAGCCGCAGGGAATATCCTCCTCCCTGTTGTTCCTCTGCCTGCCGAGCTTTCCAACTGTTGCCTCCCTTCCCGCCTCCCCTCATCCGCCTGCCGTAAGGTAAGCGGCATGACGGCAGACATTCTTCCTTCCACCGCGCAATCGGAGGCACTGTTCGCCCGAGCTCGGGCCGTGACCCCCGGCGGCGTGAATAGCCCCGTGCGCGCCTTTAGGAGTGTGGGGGGAACTCCGCGCTTTATTCGGGAAGCCCACGGCGCCTACCTGACCGACGCCGATGGCTCCCGCCTGGTTGACTACATCGGCTCCTGGGGTCCGATGATCCTGGGCCATAACCATCCGGCGGTGCGGGAGGCCGTCGCGGCAGCGCTCGCACGCGGTACCTCCTTCGGAGCTCCCAGCGAGGGCGAGGTGCGTCTGGCCGAGACGGTCACCCGGCTGACCGGAGTGGAGCGCGTGCGCTTTGTGAGCAGCGGGACCGAGGCCACCATGAGCGCGCTGCGGCTGGCGCGGGGCTTTACTGGCCGCAAGCTCATCGTGAAGTTCCGCGGCAACTACCACGGCCACGCAGACGGCCTGCTTGTCGAAGCGGGCAGCGGGTTACTCACGAACGCAAAGGAGACCCTGGGCCGGTCTGCCCCCAGCAGCGCGGGCGTGCCCGAGGAGTACGCTCGCCTGACCCTGGTGAGCGAGTACAACGATGCGGCGGCTCTGGACACCCTCCTGCAGGAGCGCGGCCAGGAGATCGCGGCGGTGATCTTTGAGCCGGTGGTGGGCAATGCGGGCGTGCTGATCCCCACCCCAGCATTTCTGGCCGCCCTGCAGCGCGTCCGCGCGTGCGGCGCCCTCCTGATCGCCGACGAGGTGATGACCGGCTTCCGCCTCAGCCTGCGCGGGGCGACGGGCCTGCTGGGCCTAACGCCCGACCTGATCTGCTGGGGCAAGATCATCGGCGGCGGCCTGCCGGTCGGTGCGTACGGCGGGCGGGCAGACGTGATGGATTTCGTCTCACCCCAGGGGCCGGTGTACCAGGCGGGGACGCTGAGCGGGAATCCCTTGGCGATGGCTGCGGGCCTCGCCACGCTGGAGGTGCTGGAGGGTGACCCCGGCCTCTACGACCGGCTGGAGGCGTACACCACGCAGCTCGCCCAGGGCCTTAGGGCGGCGGCACAGGCGGCCGGTATCCCCCTCAGCGTGAACCACATCGGCTCGATGCTGACGGCTTTCCATCAAGATGCCCCGAACGGCAGCGTTCGCACCTACGCGGACGCCGTCCGCAGCGATACCGCCGCTTTTGCAGCCTGGTTCCAGCACATGCTCGCGCGGGGCGTCTACTGGGCCCCCTCGCAGTTCGAGAGCATCTTTGTGAGCGCAGCCCATACCGACAGCGAACTCAACGCCACGCTCGACGCGGCCCGTGCGGCCTACACCGCGCTGGGGAGGAACCCATGACCCTGCTGCAACACACCCCGGAGATCATCCGGGTTCTGACCGGGAGCAAAGTGGTGGCCGTCGTGGGATTTCACCCTGACCCCATGAAACCCGCCCACTACGTGCCGGAGTACCTGCACCGCCAGGGCTACACCATCATTCCGGTCAATCCTGCTCTTGCCGCCCGTGGCCAGAGCTTTTTCGGGCACCGGGCCGTGTCCACCCTCGCCGAGATCGGCACACCGGTGGATGTGGTGGAGGTCTTTCGCCGCAGCGACCGGGTGCGCGACCATCTCGCGGACATCCTGAACATGAACCCCCTCCCCAAGGTCGTCTGGTTGCAACTCGGAATCCGCGACGACGCCACCGCGCGAACGCTCACCGAGCACGGCATCGACGTCATTCAGGACCGCTGTATGCTCGCCGACCACCGGGCGCTGCTCTAAAGCCCAGCGGTTAGCCCCGCCACGCTCGGGGCCAAGCCTGGCGCGGGTCGCCGGGAGCTAGGCCAGCAGCAGCACCTCCACCTCTTCCCCCGCCTGCACCCCGCTCCCCTCCGGGACGATCACCAGCGCCTCGGCCTCGCTGAGGGAACGCAGCACCCCGCTGCCCTGCTGACCGTAGTCGTACACCCGCCCCTCCCGCAGCCGAGCCCGCCAAAAGGCGGTTTTGTCGTGCAGGCCCCGAAAAGGGGTAGCAGCGCGCAGGCGGAGGGTGCTCACGGGCTGACCGGTGAGCACGGGACGAACGATCACCTGAAACACCACCAGGCTGCTGACCGGATTGCCCGGCAGACCAAACACCGCAAGCCCCTTCCAGCCGCCCAGCAGGGCGGGGCCACCGGGGCGCATCCGCACCTTCCAAAAGGCGACGCGGCCGTGTTCGATAAGCAGGTCACGGATAAAGTCGTATCGGCCCATACTGACGCCACCACTCGTCAGCAGCACGTCCGCCCCCCCCGCCGCCGTGATGGCCTCCTCAAGGGCTGCCGGGCTGTCGGGCACGTGGCCCAGCGACAGCACCTCGCAGCCGCATTCTTCCAGCATGGCTTGGAGGCCGTAGCGGTTACTGTCGTACACCTGTCCGGGCCGCAGGGGCTGCCCCGGCAGGACCACCTCGTCCCCGGTCGAGAGCAGGGCCACCCGCAGGCGGCGGCGAACGGGCAGCTCGGCGTGACCGAGGGCGGCGGCGAGCGCCACGCGGGCGGGCGTGAGGCGCTGACCCGCCCGCAGCACCATCTCTCCCGCGCGAAAATCACTGCCCTCGTGCCGCACGTCGTCGGGGCTGGCCGGACGAACGAGCAGAACGTGGTCGGGGCCCTCCTCGCGCAGCTGCTCCACGGGGCAGATCGCGTCTGCGCCGGGGGGAAGCGGCGCGCCCGTGTAGATGCGCACGCACTCGCCGGGCCCAACCGTACCGGAAAAGGAGGCTCCAGCACGGCTTTCCCCCACGACGCGCAGGCGGATGGGCGCGGCGGGCGTCGCCGTCAGGGTATCGGCGGCGCGGGCCGCGATGCCGTCCAGGGCGCTTTCGGTCGCGCTGGGGTGGCTCACGCGCGCGGCGAGGTCGGCGGCGAGCGTTCGCCCGCGGCCCTCGGCCAGCGGCACGGTTTCGGTCGTGGGCGCAGGCAGCAGCGCGGCCAGCATCTCGCGCGCCTCCTGAACACTGACATGCATGGGGAAGTCGGGGCGGGGAGCGGTCATGGGGGCAGCATACGGGCAACCCAGCAACGGTTAAGTGTTCTGCTCGCGGCCCTATTCGGCAGAAGGCGGGGCGAGGGGGTAGACTCCTAGGGCAAGTCCGAGACGCCCGCATGCCTCACCGAACGGAGAACACCATGAACATCACGCAGGACAAGGTTGTCGAGATCGATTACGTGCTTAAGGTGGACGGCGAGGTGGTGGACCGCAGCGAGCCGGGTGAGCCGCTGGTGTACCTCCACGGGCACAACAACATCATTCCCGGTCTGGAACGCGCCCTAGAGGGCAAAAAGGCCGGAGACAGCCTGCATGTCACCGTCCAGCCAGAAGAAGGCTACGGCGAACGCGACGAAGACAACGTCGACGAACTTGACCGCGCTGACTTTGACGACGAGGTAGAGGTCGGCGCGACCTACTACGCCCAGGCCGAGGACGGCAGCGTTCTGCCCTTCACGGTGGTCGGCATCGAGGGGGACCGGGTGCAGGTGGACTTTAATCCTCCCCTCGCCGGACAGGTCCTGAACTTCGACGTGACGGTACGTCATGTCCGCGACGCCACGCCCGAGGAGTTGGAGCACGGACACGCCCACCTGCCGGGGATGCACGAGCACGAGTGACAGGGAAAAGAGAAAGGAGGCCACCCTATCCGGAAGTGGCCCCCTTTCTCGTTGGGGCCTGCGGGCTTCCTACACCCGCGCCGCCGCCCGCGCCGCGAGCACGTCCACCAGATGCGCGCGGTACTCCGGGCTGGCGAAGCGGTCACCAAGCAGCTGGGCGGCTTCGACCAGACCCGTTCCGGCGGGCTGGCCGCCGTTGAGGCGTGCTTCCAGACGGGTTAAGCGCTCGGCCTTTTCCCCCGCTCCGGTGTAGGCCGCGCGAATCTGTCCGTCCAGATGGCGGACGACCGCCACACCCACAATCGCGTAGTGGCTCGCCGGGTGCTTGAATTTCTCGTAGGCGCTCGCCCGCACCCGGGCGGGCACACGAAGATGCGTGAGCAGCTCACCGGGACCCACCGCGCTCTCGAACATGCCCAGGAACATTTCGTCCGCGGGAACTGCGCGCTCACCCTGTGGGCCACGAATCACGAACTCGACGCCCAGCGCCAGGGCCGCCGCCGGGTAGTCGGCGCTGGGATCAGCGTGAGCAAGCGAGCCCCCGATGGTGCCCCGGTTGCGGACCATCGGGTCACCGACCTCATGGGCGACTTCGGGAAACAGCGGAAGCTCGGAGCGCAACACCTCGGCGTGGGTGGTCATCGCGCCCACCACAAACACGTCCCCCTCACGCCGGATGCCTTTCAGCTCCTCGATCCCCCAGATGTCCAGCAGGGCGGGGGGCTGCGCCAGCCGCAGCTTCATGGCGGGCAGGAGCGAGTGTCCACCGGCGAGGATCTTGAGGTCCGGATTGGCCGCCATCAAGGCGAGCGCCTCGTCGACGGTGGCCGCCTTCTGATAGTCGAACTGGGCTGGGTACATGGTTTTCCTCCCCGGTCTCGGCGGTGGACGGCCTCACTGCCCACCGCCGAGCTCCTCTTTTCAATCGTCTGCCGCCTGCCCTAGCCCTCCACGGGCTTCACGAATGGCGCGCCAGACCTTCTCGCTGGTGTAGGGCATATCGAGGTGCCGAAGCCCGCACTCGTGCCACAGGGCGTCCATAACGGCATTCGCCACGGCGGCGGTGCTCGCGATGGTTCCCGCTTCGCCGATCCCCTTCACGCCGAGAGGATTATGCGGACTGGGGGTCACCGTGTGATCGGTGTGGAACAAGGGTAGGTCGTCCGCGCGGGGCACGGCATATTCCATAAAGGTTCCGGCGAGCAGGTTGCCGTCCTCGTCGTAGGCGGCGTCCTCCCAAAGCGCCTGTCCGGCACCCTGCGCAATGCCGCCGTGAACCTGGCCCTCGGCGATCAAGGGATTAATCAGGGGGCCGCAGTCGTCCACGCAGCCGTACGCCCGCAGACTGACCTTGCCCGTCTCGGTGTCGATCTCCACCACGGCGATGTGGGTGCCAAAGGGATAGACGAAGTTCTTGGGATCGTAGAAGGCGGTCGCCTCTAGGCCCGGCTCCATGCCTTCCGGGAGGTTGTGGGCGAGGTGCGCCATCAGAGCGACGTCAAAAAAGGTCTTGTGCTGCGTGGGGGCACCCTTGACACGAAACACGCCGTCCGTGTGCTCGATGTCCTCTTCGGACGCCTCGAGGAGGTGCGCGGCAATTCTTTTCGCCTTGGCCTTGACCTTGCCCAGGGCCAGCTTGAGGGCACTGCCGCCCACCGCCGCGCTGCGCGAGCCGTACGTTCCCCAGCCGTAGGGCATGCGGCCCGTGTCGCCATGAATCAGCTCGATGTCCTCGATAGGAATCTGGAGCTCGTCCGCGGCGATCTGGGCAAAGGCCGTCTCGTGGCCCTGGCCGTGGCTGTGCGACCCGGTGTACAGCTCCACCTTGCCGGTGGGATGCACCCGCACCAGCGAGCTTTCCCACTGCCCCGCCTGCGCGCCCAGTTGCCCGACAAGCGCCGAGGGGGCCAGCCCGCAGGCTTCCAGATAGGAGATCACCCCGATACCCAGAATCCTGCTGCTTCCCTTGCGCCGCTGCTGCTCCTCGCGCAGCTCGCGGTACCTCATCATCTCCAGCGCCTTGTCCAGCGCCGGCTCGTAGTTGCCGGAGTCGTACACCAGCGCGACGGGGGTCTGGTAGGGAAACTCGTCGGGCCCGATAAAGTTGCGGCGGCGAAACTCGGCGGGGTCCAGGCCAAGCTCGTGGGCCATCACGTCCACGGTACGTTCGATCAGGTAGGTGGCCTCCGGGCGACCCGCACCGCGGTAGGCGTCCACCGGAACGGTGTTCGTCACCACGCCGGTCACCCGCGCGTGAATGGCCGGGAATTTGTACACCCCGTTGAGCAGGGTGCCGTACAGGTAGGTGGGCACGGCGGGCGCAAACAGGGTGAGGTAGGCACCGAGGTTGGCGACGGTGTTCACGCGCAGCCCCAACAGCCGGCCCTCAGCGTCAACCGCGAGTTCCGCCTCGGACTCGTGATCGCGGCCCTGCATATCGGACACAAAGCTCTCGGAGCGGCGGGCCGTCCACTTCACGGGCTTCCCGAGCCGCTGTGCGGCAAGCAGCACAATGACCTCTTCCTGGTACTGGAAGATCTTGGAGCCGAAGCCGCCCCCCACGTCGGGGCTGATCACCCGCAGCTTGTGCTCGGGAATGCCCATCACGAAAGCCGCCAGGATCAGGCGGTGAATGTGCGGGTTTTGCGAGGTGGTATAGAGCAGGTATTCGCCGCTGGCCGGGGTGAACTGCGCGAGGGACGCGCGCGGCTCTATCGCGTTGGGCACCAGGCGGTGGTTACGAAGCTGCACCTTCACCGTCTTGTGGGCCTGCCGAAACGCCTCATGGACAGCGGCTTCATCGCCGATCTCCCAGCGAAAAGCCACGTTGCCGGGCACGTCCTCATGAACCTGTGGAGCGCCCGGCGCGAGGGCTGCGCTGCCCAGCGCGACGGCGGGCAGCGGTTCGTAGTCCACGGCGAGCAGGGCCGCTGCGTCCTCCGCCTGGGCCCGCGTTTCGGCAATCACCGCCGCCACGATGTCTCCGACGTGGTTCACTTCGCCCTGTGCGATAGCGTGGTGTGCTGGAACCTTGAGGTCCGGCAGCAGCCAGCCCACCGGGAGCGGCCCTATGCCCGCCGCCCGGAGGTCCTCGCCGGTCAGGACGGCCACCACGCCCGGCATCCCCGTCACACTGCTCGGGTCGATGTTTGTGATTCGCGCGTGTGCATAGGGACTGCGGACCATCGCCGCGTGCAGCATTCCCGGCAGCACGAAGTCGTCGGTGTAGCGCCCGGTTCCCGTGATAAAACGCGGGTCTTCCTTGCGCTTGAGCGCCTGGCCCATGTACTTTTCGGATCTGGATTCCGTCATCGGGTGCCTCCCCTGGGGCGGCTCACCATTCGCTGGCGCGCCGCCCAACCGCTCAGCGCCGCTTCAATCGTCCGCTGCCTGCTCCGCCTGCCCGGCGGCCCGGCTGGCCCGCGCGGCCTCCTGGACCGCCCGCACGATGTTGTGGTAACCGGTGCAGCGGCAGTAATTCCCCTCGAGGTGGTGGCGGATCTCCTCTTCGCTGGGGTCAGGGTTATGCCGGAGCAGCTCGGCGGCACTCATGATCATGCCGGGAGTACAAAAGCCGCACTGGAGACCGTGCTTCTCCCAAAAACCCGCCTGGAGGGGATGGAGCTCAGCAGGAGTGCCCAGGCCCTCGATGGTGGTGACCTCCATCCCGTCCGCCTGCACCGCCAAGACCGTGCAGCTCTTGACGGCGTCGCCGTTCAGATGCACCGTACAGGCGCCGCACTGGCTGGTGTCGCAGCCCACGTGGGTGCCGGTGAGCCCCAACTCCTCGCGCAGAAAGTGCACAAGCAGGGTGCGCGGCTCGACAGCACGGGTAAAGGCCTTGCCGTTGACAGTAACGGTTACGTTCACGTCGGACCTCCGGGCTCTGTAGGGCGGGCTTCCTGCATGGTCCACCTCCGGGATGAGGGTACGTGCGCTGGGGCCTAGAACCGGAGCGAGCTCCGCGCCGCCAGGCAGAAGGAACTCGCCGTGATTGTGTCTGCTTCTGTATTCAAGCACGAACTGCACCAGAATGGGGAGGGTTCGGCCGTTCGGCAGCACCCGGCTCCGTGTGGTCTGGGTGTGCGCAGTGACAGACCGAATTGGTGTAAGGTGTACGCTGTTGTCACGGGCCGGAGGAGCGACCTCCGGCGGGTTTTTGGGGCGGCGTCTGCCCTGGGCCCTGCTCGTGAATTCGTTCACAGGAGTGATTGCATGAAGACCCTAATCCTCGGTGCTGGTTATGCGGGCCTTGCCGCCGCCACCAAGCTCAAGCCTACGCCCGGCTTGGAAGCCCTGCTGGTCGAGCAAAATCCCTACCACACCTTCGAGACTCGGCTGCACGAGGCTGCGGCCCACAATACGCCCGTGACCCTGCCCATCGCGCCGCTGCTGCGCGGCACCGGCGTGCAGTTTGAACAGGCGACCGTGGAGAACGTGAACCTGGATGCCCGTGAGGTTCAGCTCAAGGATGGCCGAGTGCTCACCTACGACACGCTGGTGGTGGGTCTGGGCTCGGTGACCAACTTCTACCGCATCCCCGGACTGGCCGAGCACGCGACCGAGCTCAAACAGCTCAGCGACGCCGACGAGATCTTTAACTTCGTCAACCGCGCCTTTTCGAGTGACTACCAGGGCAACCGGGACATTGTTGTGGGCGGCGCGGGCCTGACCGGCGTGGAACTCGTCACCGAACTCGCGCAGCGTGCCCGGGTGCTGAGCCGTGAACGCGGTCTTCCCCCCTTCCAGATCTACCTGGTCGAGGCCGGTCCCAAGATTCTGCCTGTGCTTGACGACGCCCTGCGGGCCCGCGCAGAAGACATCCTGCGCGAGTACGGCATTCACATCCTGGTCGGCCACCGCATCATGAGCGCGACCGAGGACAGCGTGACGGTGCAGACCGCTGACGGCGAGCAAAAGGTGATCCACGCTGGAAAGATCATCTGGACGGGCGGCATTCAGGCGCGCAACATCGTGCAGGGCGAGCGACTCGAAAAAGGCCCCGGCGGGCGCATCGCGGTCGACGAGTACCTGCGCGCCAAGAACTACCCCGAGGTGTTCGTGATCGGCGATATGGGCCTGGCCCTCAACCAGGAGGGCAAGCCGGTCCCCACCACCGCCCAGCACGCCGGGCAGCAGGGCCGCCTGACCGGCAAGAATCTGATGCGCCTCGCCAAGGGTGAGCCGCTTGAACCCTACGAGCCGACCACGCTGGGCGAATTCGTCTCGCTCGGCGGCCTGATGGCGGTTGGTTGGATGAAGCTGCCCTGGAACCAGAAGCTGGCGATCACCGGCGGCCTGGCCCACGTGATGAAGCGCGCCTCGGAGTGGCGCTGGCGAGCGAGCATCGACTGAGGCACCCAGCGAGCTGGGGTCGGGAAAGGTGGCCCGGCCCCGGCCTTGTTTTGTCAGAGCCTTGAAGGGCGCGGCCCGTACACTGCGTGTATGGTGCGCGGTGACTTGGCGGTCTTCCCCTTTATGCCTGTCATGCAGATGCTGCTGTCAAGCGGGCGGGCCGGACGCCTCAGCGTCGCCCACCCGCGGGGCGGCGAGCTGTGGTTTCAGCCCGGCGAGGTGGTTCACGCGCGGGTGGGTGGGCTGACGGGCGAGGCCGCCTTCCAGGTGCTGAGTAGCCTAGATGGCGGACAGTTTACGTTTGCCCCCGACGTGCCCCCCGCCGAGCGAACCATGGAGCTGCGGCGAGAAGCCGCGCTGCGCCGCTTGATCGAGGACGAGGCCGCCTGGCCCGAACTGCTGCGCCTCTTTCCCGACTGGAACCGCCCGCTGCGCTTCACGCCGCGCTGGTCGGAAGCGCAGCCGGTGACCCGCACGCAGTACCTCGCGCTGCGCCTCATTCCCGAAGGCCAGCCGCTGCGCGTGCTGCTGGAAAAGACCGGCCTCCCGCCGCGTACGACGCTGGAGACGCTGCGCCCCTTCGTCACCGCGGGCCTGGTGGAGGTCGCACCCGCTATACTGGCAGGGCAGTGACCGGGAGGAGTACCCGGAAGCGGCACCCACAGGAAAGCCCTGCCGCGCCACAACCGGCGTGACTGAGAGTGGGGCCGGGCAGCCGCCGGGGAAGGTCGCCCGCGAGCGCGACGGCAGAACGGCTCCAAAGCCCAGTAGAGCCGTCCGGGCTGCGCCCGTTACAGCGCGCACGAGCGCCGCACCCGGTCAGGGACGCGGAACGGCGGTGGTACCGCGGGACACAGCGCAGAAAACGCCTCGTCTCGTCCGCACTCGGAGGTTCTCCGGCGGCGAGGCGTTTTGTGTTCTAGCCCTTATGACCATGTGACGGAAGGGAGCCTCCCCATGAGTGACACCGACACGACCACGCCGGGTTGGCCGCAGGACGCCAGCGCGGTGGCCCTCCAGAAAGCCTTTGACCCCGCCGCCATCGAGCCTGCCTGGGCCGAGCGCTGGCGCAATGAGCCGTTTCGCGCCGATGCGAGCAGCGGCAAGCCCCCCTTTACCATCGTGATTCCGCCCCCCAACGTGACCGGCAACCTGCACCTGGGGCACGCGCTCGACAACACACTGATCGACACCCTCATTCGCTACAAGCGCATGCAGGGTTTTGAGGCGCTCTATCTGCCCGGCACCGACCACGCGGGCATCTCGACCCAGGTGGTTGTGGAGCGGCAACTGAAGGCAGAGGGCCAGACGCGCTTTGACCTCGGCCGCGAGGCCTTTCTCGAACGGGTCTGGGCGTGGAAGGCGCAGTCGGGTGGCCAAATCCTTCACCAGCTCACCCGGCTGGGCGTCTCGGCCGACTGGACCCGCGAGCGGTTCACCATGGACGAGGGGCTGTCGAGGGCCGTGCGCTACCAGTTCATTCAGCTGTACCACCAGGGGCTGGCCTACCGCGGCGAGCGCATCGTGAACTGGGATCCGGTCAGCCAGACCACCCTCTCTGACCTGGAGATCGACCGCGAGGTCCGCAAGGGCAAGATGTATACCCTGCGCTACCGGCTGGAAGACCCGCAGGCACCCGCGAGCAACGGCGAGGCAGGCGAGATTCGCATCGCCACCGTGCGCCCAGAAACGATCTTCGCGGACCAGGCGATCGCCGTGCACCCCGAGGACGAGCGCTTCGCGCACCTGATCGGCCAGCGGGCCCGCATTCCCCTCTCTGGCCGCCTCATTCCCATCATCGCTGACGCGGCGGTCGAGCGGGACTTCGGCGTGGGGGCCCTCAAGATCACGCCCGCCCACGACCCGACCGATTTCGAGATCGGGGAACGGCACGGCCTCGCGCGGCCCAGCGTGATCGACCTGCACGGAAACCTCACGTCGGACCTGGTGCCGGAACCCTTCCGGGGAATGGAACGCTTCGCGGCGCGGCGGGCGGTGGTGAGGGCGCTGGCCGAGTCCGGTGACCTCGTCGAGGAACAGGATCACGACACTGCGATTGGCCTCTCCGAGCGGACCAAGGTACCGGTCGAACCCATCGTCAGTACCCAGTGGTTCGTGCGGACCCAGCCCCTGGCCGAGCGCGTCCTGCAGGGGCTGGAGGCGGGCGAGATCAGCATCACACCCGAGCGGTACGCCAAGGTCAACCGCGACTGGCTGCTGGGCATCCGCGACTGGAACATCTCGCGCCAGCTCTGGTGGGGTCACCAGATTCCAGCCTGGTACGACGAGGCGGGCAACGTCTATGTGCCTGACCTCGAGAATCCCGACCTCGACTGCGACCAGGACCCGCGGTACGCGCACCTCCAGCTGCGGCGCGACCCCGACGTCTTTGACACCTGGTTCTCCTCTAACCTGTGGCCCTTTTCGACGCTGGGCTGGCCGGACACCGACTGCGAGGACTACCGCAAGTTCTACCCCACACAGGTGCTTGTGACCGGCTACGACATCCTGTTTTTCTGGGTCGCGCGCATGGAGATGGCCGGGTACGCGCTGACCGGGCAGGCCCCCTTCTCCACGGTGATGCTGCACGGTCTGTACCTCGACGCCAAGGGCCAAAAGATGTCCAAGAGCAAGGGGAACGGCATCGATCCCCTCGAACTCTTCGACGAGTACGGGGTAGACGCCTGCCGCTTCGCCTTTACCAGCCTCTCGACCGGCGGGCAGGACATCCGGCACGACCCGAGGAGATTCGAGCAGGGCCGCAACTTTGCCAACAAGCTGTGGAACGCCGCTCGCTTTGCCCTGCTGCGCCTCGCGGAAGCCTCCCCCGGGCTCCGCGGTGAGGACGACCTGACCCACTACGTCCGCAGCGCGGTCGAGCAGCCGAGCGTGCACGGCAGTGACCCCCTGCGCAGCCGCGACGTGCTGGCCCGCCTGCGTACCCGTGAGGACCTCACCCTGGCCGACCGCTGGGTGATCAGCCGCCTCAACGCCGTGACCGCCGAAGTGAGTGCGAGGCTCGAGGAGTACGACATCGGGGCAGCGATTCGCCTCCTGTACGCCTTTACCTGGGACGAGTTCTGCGACTGGTACATCGAGGCGGCCAAGCCCGCGCTCGCGGCGGGGCAGCTCGGCACGCTCGCCACCCTCAAGGCGGTGCTGGAACACATCCTCAAGCTGCTGCACCCCTTCATGCCCTTTATCACCTCCGAGCTGTACGCCTCTCTCGGCCACCGCCGCCAGCTCGCGCTGCACTCCTGGCCGCAGTTTGATCCCGCCCTGCACGACGCCGAAGCCACCCGCGCCTTTGACGCCCTGCGCGCCGCGGTGAGTGCCGCCCGCTCCCTCAAGAGCGAGTTGGGCCTCGCGCCGCAGGACCGGCTGGACGTGGCGGTAGAGGGCGAACTGGGCGGCACGGTGACGGAAAACGCCCGCGTGGTCGAGAGCATCGCCCGCGTGACGCTGGTGCCCACCCTTGCGGGCCGCACCCTGAGCGCCGTCGAACAGGGCGTGACGGTGCGCGCACCCCTCGAGGGCACCGTGGACCTCGCCGACTGGCTGAGCAAGCAGAGAAAGCGCCTGGCAGAACTTGACCGGCAGCTTCAACAGGCCCAGGGCAAACTCAGCAACGCCGGCTTCGTCTCTCGCGCTCCAGCCGAAGTGGTCGAGGAGGAGCGCCGCCGCCTTGCGGACTTCGGGGCGCAAAAGGAGCGGCTCGAGGCAGTGCTCGCGCAGTTCTGAGGAGCGCTTCCCCCCTTTACGCCGGTCCGGGGTTCGCGGGCATCAGCCGTTAGCCCCGGCTCCACTCCGCCGCCTGCCGCAGTGCGGCTGCCGCCGCGTCCACCTCGGCTTCCGTCGTCGCTCGGCCAAAACTGAACCGCAGGGTGGCGCGGGCATCGGCCTGGGCGAGGCCGATGGCGGTCAGGACGTGGCTGGGCTGCATGGTTCCGGCACTGCACGCGCTGCCTGCACTGGCACATACACCCAGCAGGTCGAGATTCATCAGCAGCGCCTCGCCGTCTGCGCCCGGCACAGTGACGGAAGCGACCTTGGGGCTGGCGTCGGGGGGATGGTTCACCCGCAGACCGGGAAGAGAGGCCACCTGCTCAAGGAAACGCTGGCGAAGGCGGGTAAGGTGGGCAAAAGCTTCCTCGCGCACGGCCTCGGCATGGGTCAGCGCGACTCCCGCGGCATAGACGCCCGCGGTGTTCCCGGTGCCGGGGCGCAGGCCGCCCTCCTGACCGCCGCCCAGGGTGACGGGGGGCAGGGCCGTTCCTCGTTGGACGTACAGGAAGCCCACCCCCCGCGGCCCACCCCACTTGTGGGCGCTGAAGGTAGCAAAGGTGACGCCCCAGCCGCCCAGGTCGAGGGGCAGCACACCGGGGGCCTGCACGGCATCGGTGTGGTAGGGAACGCCGCGTGCGGCGGCCACAGCAGCCAGCGCGGGCGTGTCCTGCACGGTGCCGAGTTCGTTGTTCGCGTGGTGAATGGAGACGAGGGCCGTATCGTCCCGCAGCGCCTCCGCCAGTTGCTCCGGCGTGTAGCGCCCCTGGGCGTCAGGTGTCAGGAAGGTGACGGCCCAGCCCTGCGCGGCGAGAGCGCGAGCAGGAGCCAGCACGGCGGAATGCTCCGTCAGGGTGGTGACGAGGTGGCCGGGTCGCCCACGGGCCTCCTCCCAGGCGCGGGTGACGCCCAGCAGCACGTGGTTGTCCCCCTCGGTACCGCCGCTGTTGGCGACCAGGGTGCGGGCGTCCACACCCAGCGCAGCGGCGACGCGGGCGCGGCCCTCCTCCAGTCGCTCGCGGGCGGCCTGCCCCGCCGCGTGAATACTGGCCGGATTGCCGGGAAGCGCAGCGGCCTCCAGGTAGGCGGCGAGCGCCTCGGGCGTCATGGGATGGGTGGCAGCGTAGTCGAGGTAGATCATCACGGAGGGTGGGGACACAGCTACGGCTTGACGGTCGCGTACTCTTCGCCGTTCCTCCGAATGACAAAGACCGCGTCGCCGCGAACATCAACGTTTCCCTCTGCGACCGCGCCCGCAAGCTGCGTCTGATCGGTGGCGCCCTGAATCTCGCGCTCGCCGTCGGCATCACGCACGGAGATCGTATAGGTGCCCTCCGGCAGGTCGCCGGGAAAGACGTAGCGAAAGCGAACGGACCGGGGGGCAGCCTCGGGTTCCGCGGTCTCATCCGCCGCTGGCGTCGCGGGGATCTCCTCGGGGGCAAGGGGCGCTTCTGCCGGCGGGCTCTCGGGAGCCTCAGCAGAAGTGTCGGGCGCCACGGCTGACCCGGCGTTCGTCTCCGCGCTCTCTCCCTCGGCGGTGGGCGGTGGCGGCGGAAGGGGCAGGCTTCCGGTCGGCTGGCTGGGCGGACTGTAACGGGCGGTCGCGACCGTGAGGGTCACCGGGCTGCCCACCGCCACGCGCACGTAGGGCGCAGGCGTCTGTTCGAGCACCGTGTTTTCGGGAGCGTCACTGGGGCGCTGGACCACTCGGTGAACGACCAGCCCAGCGAGCCGGATCTGCTTGCGAGCCGCTTCAAAGGGCAGCCCGGTGAGATCGGCGATCCAGGTTTCCTTGCCGCGAATGCCGGTCGACACCATCACCTGCACGGACTGCCCGCGCTGAATGGCCGCGCCCGGCTCCGGCGCCTGCGCGATAATGCGGCCCTCAGGCGTCTTGGTGAGCGTGCCGTCGACCCGGATGACCTTGCCCAGCGACAAGGCGTTATCGCGCAGAGCAGCACGCGCCTGCTCGAGCGTGAGCTCCTCCAGTTTGGGCACGTTCAGCGAGGGCGGGTTATTGACCGTCAGCGTCACCAAGCGGCCCACGGGCAGGTTGGTACCCGCCGCGGGCTCCTGCCGGATCACGGCGCCAATGGGCACGTTGCCCGAGTCGCCCAGGGTGTACTCCACCCGGAAGCCCGATGCCGTGAGCTGGGCCGCAGCCTCCTGTGCGGGCCGGCCGGTCACGCTCGCCACCTCGCGCACCGGAGGATTGAGGTAGATCTGCCCAGCCTGCGTGCCCAGGTACGCTGCGCCACCCAGAAAAAACAGACCCGGCACAAAGGTCAGCCACGCGCCCGGCTGCCGCCGACGCTTCACCGGCACACCCGTAAAGGGCGCGAGCGCCTCCGCGTTCAGGCGGGTAACCTCCTCGGGCGTGCGGCCTTCGGGGGCCGGGCGCAGGTACGCTACCCGCACGTCGCGGCCCTCGACCACCACATCCGCATCCGAAAGCGCGTAGCCGTGCTCGGCCAGCCGTGCGGCCAGGGCCTGCACCGCCTGCACGACCTCCTCCTGTTTGACCGGCTGCGCAGCAACCTCCGCGAGCGGTGTGCCGGTCACGGGCTGCCACACCGCGTAGTAGGCCCCGGGACGCGCGACCACATCGGTGAGGCCTGCCGGAGCGATTGCGCGCAGGGCCGCACGGTAGGCATGAAAGCCCTGCCGAGCGGCGGGCGAGGCGACGTCAAACCACGCGACACGCCGGGTGACGCCCTCGCCCGCGCGAACCTCGCTGAGGGTCACATGCCCTTCGCGCGCGAGTTCTCGCACGACCTGGTATTTCCCGTCGATGACCGCCGCCTGACCCGTCATGCGCCGCCCAGCATAGCGCGGCCGAGGTCAGCGCGGGGAGACTCGCCTACAGTCCCGCTCCCCGCGCCCCCCAGTACGCGGCGAAGCCCCCCAGAATCCCCAGCGCGAGATTCCGACTGCGCCACAGCAGCGCCCCACCCACGGCGCACCCGATCAGACGGCGGGGCCATTCGGGGCTCCCCAGCACGTCGGGCACGATCAGCGTGGCGAACACGCTGACGGGCACAAAGCGCAGGAAAGCCAGCCAGAAGGGTGACAGCCGCAGGCGGCCCAGGCTAAGACCCAGCAGCCGCACGGGGTACGTGACTGCCCACATCAGCCCTATGACCACCAGGACGCTCATGCCCGCTCTCCCCGCGTTACCAGCCCAGCGCCCAGCAGCGCCCCGCCCACCCCGACGAGCAGCACCACCAGCCCGCCCGGCAACACGCGCGAAAGGCCCCACGCCGCCAAGCCGGAGACGAGCGCGACAAACACCGCCTCACGCCCCACCAGCAGCGGCACCAACAGCCCCAGGAAGGCAAGCGGGAAAACGACGCCCACCCCCAGCGCGGCGGGGTCCGGCAGCACGCCGCCCGCGAGGGCCCCGGCGAACGTCGCCAGGTTCCACACCACGTACAGGCTGAGTTCAGCCCCCAACACGAAGCCGAAGGAGAGGCCGCCCGGCTCGCGGGTCCCGTTCACCACCGCCACGCCGTAGGCCTCGTCGGTCAGAAACTGTGCGGCGAGCATCCGTTGCGGGCGGGTGAGGGGCACCTCTCGGGCGAGGCTCAGGCCGTACAGCACGTGCCGCGCGTTGAGCAAAAAGGTGGTGGCGACGATCCCGAGCGTCGATGCCCCCCCGGCAAAGAGGCCCGCCGCCGCGAACTGCGAGGCCCCCGCAAAGACCGTCAGGCTCATGAGCTGCGTTGCCCAGGTGCTGAGCCCCGCCGCCCGCGCCGTGACGGCATACGCCACTGCGAAGGGAATGATGCCCAGCCACAGCGGCACCAGTGCTCGGAAGCCGCGCCAGAACGCGGGCCAGAAGGACGCGGGCGTTTCCCTCAGGAAGGCGGAGGAGCGGGTCATGCGCTGCCCAGTCTAGCCCTGAAGGTGAGACAGGCTGACGTTCGCCTGAACAGGCCCGGTTAAACTCATCCCCAGTCGGAGCCGTCCACCCAGCCGGGGCAGGGGCTTCGCACGGGCCGGAGGTGGCCCGCATTCCTCATACAGGTGCCGGGTGAAACGCCAATGCGCAGAGATGCGTGTCGAAACGCCACCGTCCTTGAGTTGCTGATGGATACCCTCTACGTCCGAAGCTGGACGTAGGTGGCAGGCGGCTACAGTTCCGCCCTTCCGGGAAACGACAACCGGAAGTGCTCCACCTCCGCCACCCGCCACCTTTTGGCTTCTCGCTCCGCTCGAGGTGATGAGCGCATCATCACCTGCCAGCGACTGAGGTACATTGACGTTCTTCCTTTTTTGCACGTCACTTGCATTGCCCTAAAACCATAAGGAAGGTGTTTTTTCTATGCGCGCCTGGATCGCGCTGTTCTCGGCCATTGCCTGTGAAGTTACGGGCACGCTGGCCCTCAAACTGTTTGGCCTGAATACGCCCTGGCTGGCCGCGGCCGTCACGGGCAGTTCCATCGTTCTCTCGTACCTGCTGCTGTCGCTCGCGTTCCGCCGGATTCCGGTGGCGGTGGCCTTTGCCATCTGGGAAGCCGTGGGCCTCGTCGCCATCACGCTGCTGGGGATGTGGCTGCTGGGCGACCACCTGACAAAGCCGCAACTGCTGGCGCTGGGTGGATTGCTGCTGGGCGCGCGGCTGCTGCACGGCGGCACCCGTGCCGGGGGTGAAGCATGACCGCCGCGCTGGCTCTGCTGTGTCTGGCGGGCGCGGCGGGGCTAGACATCCTCGCCAACCTGCTGCTGAAGGCGTCGGACGGGTTTCGCCGCCCACTGCCGGGCGTGGCCGCACTCGCGCTGGTGCTGTGTGCCTTCGGCCTGCTGGGCCTCAGCCTGCGGGCGGTGCCGCTGAGCGTGGCCTATGCCGTCTGGGGCGGGCTGGGCATCGTCGGCGCGGCGCTGCTCAGCCGCCACCTGGAAGGGGTGCGCTTCACGCCGCGCGCCTGGGCGGGTCTGGCCCTGATTCTGGGCAGCGTGGCGGTGCTGCACCTGGGGCACTGACAGCGGTGGCCCCATGAGGGGTGCTTTCCTCGATCAGGAGCTAAGCTCGCCGCATGGACTGGCCTGCCCCTCAGGACTTCGTGCATGGCGACCCCCTTCCCCCGCCGACCGAGTGGGCACGGCCCGGCCTGGTGATGTTCTTCAACCTGGAATGTCCGGGGTGCGTCTCACGTGGGATTCCCTTCCTGAAGCGGCTGCACGCCGAGTTCGGAGACCAGGTGAACCTGCTGGCGCTGCACACCAGCCGCGGCCACCGCCTGCTGCCGCGGGAGGACGTGGAGCCGACCCTGATGCGGTTCGCGCGGGACTACGCCCAGCTCCCCTTTCCCGTCGCGCTTGACCTGGGGGGCGACCTCGCCCGCGCCTGGGCCACGGAGGGCACGCCCCACTGGCTGGCCTTCGCACCGGGCGGCGAGCTGCTGCGGAGCGTGTACGGCAGCCAGGAGAACGCGCAGACGCGGCTTCAGTACCTCCTGGAGGAGGTGGTGGGGGCAGGTAACCTCTGCTCGCGCCACTCTATCTATCCTGCTCGCGTGCCCGCTGCCGTTCTCCAAACGCTCCTCTCCCTGACCGCCGCCGACGCGCTGGGCGCCGCCACCGAGTTCAAGACGCCCGCAGTCATCCGTGCCCGGTACGGCGAGACCTTGACCGACTACCAGCCGGGCAGCGTCTTTGGCTTTGCCCCCGGCGAGGCGACCGACGATAGCCAAATGACCGTGGCAACCCTGCTGGGCTACGGGCAGGGCAGGGGGATAGAGGAGGTGCTGAAAGCCCTGTGTGCGTGGCTGGAGGCCGGGCCACCGGACGCGGGCCGCCTCACCCGTGCGGCGCTGCGGCACGGCACCCTTGACGGCGGTGCGCGCGCCTGGACCGCGAGCGGCTTTCAGAGTGCCGGGAATGGCGGCCTGATGCGTGTCGCGGCGGTATGGTTGGCGGGGTTCGGCGGAGAGGATCTGGCCAGGGAAGCGGCGGCCGTCACTGCGCTGACGCATGCCGACCCGCGCTGCGTGTACGCGAGCATCTTTCTGACCGCCTTTCTGGAGGCGCTCCACACAGGGCATCCTTACCGGAGTGCGGCGGAAGTGGCCCTCAGCGTCATGGACCGCCTCGATGCCCGCCGCACCCTGCTGGAAGCCGGCATCCTCGGCCTGAACACGCGGGCCGCCCATGACGCCTTCCGTGCTCAGGAGCGGGCGGCTCGCGCCCAGATCCGCGCCCGGGTCCGCTCGGGCCTGGAGGGGCACGTCTCCTCGCAAAGCGGGTTCGTGCTGGACACGCTAGAAGCCGCTGTCGCCCATGCCAGAGCCGACACCTGGCTTGCCGCCGTGGAACCCGCCGTGCTGCGCGGCGACGACAGTGACACGGTGGCCTGTGTCGTCGGAGCGATTGCCGGGGCACGCGGGCTGGACGTTCCCCCGCACCTCCTCCCACCGCTGCGCCTGGGGCACAGCTGGCCCGGCTGGAAGCGTGAATGGCCCTGCACCGAGCATTTCCCGGCCGTGCTGGAGGGCGCGCGTGACCGAGGCTGAGTTCCTGCACACCGTTCGCCTGAGGGGCCCTCTTCCAGACGGTGTGGAACGTGTTGGGCGGGCAGCCGCCGGAAGCGCACATCCGCGACTACGACCTGTTCTCCTGGGACGCCGACACCAGTTACGAGGGGGAAGACGCCGTGATCCGCCGCGCGAACGCCCTCTTCGCCGACCTGAACGCCCGCACCGAGGTCCGCAATCAGGCCCGCGTCCACCTGTGGTTCCCGCAGAAACACGGCCTGACCCGCCCTCCCCTGCGCAGCGCCCGTGAGGGCATCGAGCAGTTCCTGATGGAATGCACCTGCGTCGGCGTGGACGCGCGGGGCGAGCTGTACGCGCCGTTCGGGCTGGCCGCCTGCGCCCCAACCCCCGCAACCACACGCCCACCCTGTACGCGGCAAAGGTGGCCGACTACCGGCAGCGGTGGCCGTGGCTGCGGGAGGCAGAGACCTGAGGAACACAGACGGGCCTGAGGGACCGGCACCTGCGGACTGCCACCCTCCTCCTTCGCAGTTCTGCGAGGCCCTCACAAGTGGAGAGGGAGAAAAACGCCTTACTCACAAGCTCTCCCCTAACAAGTCGTGTCAGCCCTGATCTTTTCAAACTGGGTCAGTCGGCGGCCGATTCCTGCCTTCCAGGTCTACGTTCCAGGCAGACGAGCCGTTCGGGCCGTCAGGCCCGAGGCCTTTCAAACGGGCGGAGCACGACGTCCAGGCAGGAACCGGGGCGAGACCAGCAAGCCTTCCCACGTCCGGGACGACGCTTGCCCAGCCCAGCGCCGCTCCCCCCATCACGCCATCCGCACCCGATTCGTCTGCGCCGCGATCTGCCCCGCCGTCCACAGCACCTCCCGAACGTGCTCCAGCAGCAGCTCTCCTACCGCTCGGCCATTCAGCCGCAAGCTGAGCTGCTCCGGCGTGAGGGCACGCACGGCCTGCACCTCCCACTCTGCGAGACGAATCAGCCCCGCGTCATCGGGCGGCGGCGTGCTGCCGGTGACCTGCGCGATCCCCTGCCAAAGGGCCCGCTTGCTCCCCGTGAGCGCTGCGACCAGAGCCGCGATGCGCGGGGAAGGCTGCCCGTCGGCCAGGGCCAGCGCCGCCCGCACGCTGTAGTGCGGCCCCTGCTGCGCGCCTTCGAGGAGACGGGCCAGGTCGTGCGGCAAGAGGCTCATGGGCTCACCGCACCAGCCGGAAGGTGTCACCCTCCCGGGTGAGGCGGCCCGCGTCCAGCAGGCGGCGGAGTGCGGCGCGGGCCTGCTCGTCAGTGAGCGGCGAGGAGGCATTCAGGTCCTCGAAGGTGAACTGCCCGCCCTTGCGGTACGCCAGGCGCAGGACCATGCGTTCCTGCACGTCGCTGTACCCCGCGCGGCTCGCCCGCGACCCGAACGCCTGCCAGACCAGCCAGGCCACCAGCAGACCTACCAGCAGCGCCAGCGGCAGCGTCCGCAGCGCAAAGTCGGGGTCGGCGATCTGGGCGGCCAGGGCCGCAAGGTGTTGCCGCGCCGCCTCGACCTCGGCAGGTCCGGCCCCGCTTGCCGCCAGGTCACGGACGTCACCACGCTCGCGCAGGTAACGCAGCACACCGGCGGTGTCGCCACGGACATAACAGGCGCTGTAGGCGATCAGGGCGCTACTGAGCCCCGCGATCAGGGTGACGGCGGCGCGCGGCACGTTCATGGGGGCATGGTAGCGGTTTGGAAACAGGGCCGCCGCCACCTCCATCACGCCTGCGCCCCAGAGCGCCTGTTACCCTAACCCATGACCCTTTTCAGACTGGACGGACGGCGTGCTCTGGTGACGGGCGGCAGCAAGGGCATCGGGCTGGCTGCGGCACAGGCGCTCACGGCCCTGGGTGCCGAGGTCACCCTGGTGGCCCGGGGGGAGGAGGCGCTGCGCACCGCCGCGGCCCAACTCGGCGCACGCTGGGCCGCGGCGGATGTAGGCACTCCGGACGGCGTGCAGGCAGCGGTCGAGGCAGCGCGGCAGGCCGGGCCCATCGATATCCTGGTGAGCAACGCGGGAGGCCC
The DNA here is from genome assembly GCF_000745175.1 of Deinococcus sp. YIM 77859. Classification (NCBI taxonomy): domain Bacteria; kingdom Thermotogati; phylum Deinococcota; class Deinococci; order Deinococcales; family Deinococcaceae; genus Deinococcus; species Deinococcus sp. YIM 77859. Next base: position 2,333,572 of record NZ_JQNI01000002.1, on the reverse strand, counting down.
GCCGCCCGGCCTGCCCAGCCAGATGACCGAGGAGGCGTGGCGACGGGGGTTCGAATTGACGTTCCTCTCCACCGTGCGCCTCGCCGACGCGGTGCTGCCGGCCATGCGCGAGCAGCGGTGGGGCCGCATCATCGCGGTGACCAGCCTGACGGTGGGGCGCCCCGCGCTGACGCTGCCCGTCAGCAATGCGATGCGCGCCGCCGTCACCAACCACCTGCGGACCCTCGCGCTGGAGGTCGCCGCCGAGGGGGTGACCTGCAACACCGTCGCGCCCGGCTATACCGCCACCGAGCGCCTCAGGGCCCTGCACGCCGACCCCGCCGAGGCCGAGCGCCTCCAGCACCGCATTCCTGCCCGCCGCTTCGGCCAGCCGGGCGAGGTGGGCGCGGCCGTGGCCTTTCTCGCCACGGGCGAGGCCGGGTACATCACCGGACAGGAACTCCTCGTCGACGGCGGCTGGAGCATCTGAGGACACGACTCACCCCGCCCCGAAGGAGGGGGGCGGGGCCGATCAGCGTCTTTAGAGCTTCAGCAGGTTGCTGTAGTCTCCCGTGACGCTGTTGCCGCTCAGGCCGTCGGGGAAGAAGCCGCCCTTCGTCGCATTCGGCTCGAGGAACACGATATTGGCCACCTGGCGGGGCGTGCGGCTGAAGGCGATGCCGTTCTGATCGGCAAGGACGATGTTGGCGCTGCGGGCAGGCACATAGTCGGGGTTCCCCGCACCGGCGGTGATGCCCTGGTCGCGGTCATCATTCCCGTCCACCGAGTCGCGCAGGTTGCTGATCGCCTGCACGACCTGGGCGACCGTCAGACCCGCCGCGGCCTGCTCGTTGCGGCGCTGGTAGAGCTCGGTGCGAATAGCCCCGGAGTGGTACGCCTCAACCGCCAGGATGCCCGCCGCGTTCTCCAGGTTGCCGCCCATCCGGTCATCCACCAGGAACCGGGCGGCTCCCTTGTAGGCGCTCACGCCCACATCTTCAAACACAAAGGCGCCGTGCAGAAAGAACAGCGGGTTGGCGTAGGGGTTGAAGTTGGTGATCGCCCCGTTCGAGGCTGCGTTCCCGGCGGCGACAAACGAGCCGCTCAGGTCGAGCCTGGGCTGGGCCACCGCGGCGGAGCCGAGCACCTGCCGGATCACCTTGACGTGGGCCAGTTCGTCGTCGGCGATCTCGTGCGCCATCGCCAGCAGGTCACCGGTCAGACCAGGCACGGTCATGCCGCCCCTTCCTGTAAAGCCCTGGGGCAAGATCACCTTGCTCGCGTCCCCCCCCGCCGCGGTCAGCTCGTCGAGGCGGCCCACGGCAGCTAGGTAAAAGGCCGCCTCCAGGTACTCCAGGTTGAGTGCAAAGTTAAAGATGACGGCGTCGAGGTTGGGCTTGGTGGGGTTGGTGGCGAGCACGTTCGTGCAGCCGGACAACACCGCGCCCGCGCCCATCATGCCCGCCATGCCCAGGAAGCGGCGGCGCGTGCTCATGCCCTGCGTGTCTTGACTCATGCCTGTGTCCTCCGAGAAAGAGAGTGGGGAAAAAGGAAAACCGCCTGAAGGGACAGGCGGCCCACCGCACCGGCTACCACCGAGACCGCTCGGGCCTTCCTGTTCCTCCACTGGGCTCGTATTCGCCCGGTGCCCAACTGGATCGGCCCAGACGCCATGCATAAAGCTTCTCTAAAGGCTGGCCGGCAGCGGCGGACCCTCAGAGCTTCTGAATAAAGAGCGGCTGGGTCGTCGGCTGCGGGCTGCCGCCGCGCGGCTCAACGCTCACGGCAATGGTGGCCTCTGGGGGCAGGCGGAGGAGCAGGCCCTCCTGAAACACTCCTCTGGAGACGGGCGAGCCGTTCTCGATCTGCCACAGCTGGTAGGTGCGGTCCTGCTCCAGCGGACGGGTCAGGCCGACATACACCCGCCCGTCCGGCAGACGTACGGCCGTTCCCAGAGGAGTGCCGTTGACCTCGATGGGGTGCACGACCGCTCCGGGCAAGCGCGCATACCGGCGGGCCGCGTCCTCATCGACCTGTGAAAGCAGGAAAATCGCCAGAGCCAGCGCAGCAGCCAGCGCCAGCCCCGCCGAAAAGCGCCAGGACGGGCGTCTGGGTGCGGGCCGTGCCCTTGGCGTCTCCCGCAGCGGCGGGGCGAGTCGTCCTTCTGCCCGGACGCGCGCGAGCAGGCGCTCACCCGCATCTGCCGGCACCGTCACTGCTCCTGGGTCGAGGTCGTCCAGGAGGTGACTCAGGGCGTCGAGGTCGGCCCGCAGCTCCGCGCGCAGGGCCGGATCGGCCGCCAGCGCAGCCTCGACTCGGGCGGCCTCCGCAGGGGGCAGCGTGCCTAGCGCGTAGGCCAAAAGGTCGTCACGGTCAGGCTTCACCGCTCCCCTCCTTTCCCTTCCGGCGTCCCGGCCCCCAAAGCCGCCCGCATGCGGTCTACGGCGGCCCGCAGGCGTGACTTCACCGTTCCGAGCGGCAACCCGGTCAGCGCCGCCAGCTCCGCGTGAGAGTATCCCCGGTAGTAGGCCAGTTCCACCAGACGGCGCTGCTCGCCCTCCAGGGCCTGCAGGGCTCGGTCGGCCAGCACCCGATCAGCGGGATCGGTGGGGACCGTGGGTTGGTCCCAGTCCTCCAGTTCCAGGCCCACTTCGGGCCGGTCTCGGAGCTGCTGAAGGAAGCGGTGGTGGGCGATGCTCACCAGCCAGGTCTTGACGCTGGCCCGTGTGGGATCAAAGCGGGCGGCGTGCCGCCAGGCATTCATAAAGGCGTCTTGCACGCAGACGTCCACATCATCCCGCTGGCGCAGCATGCGGTGACCCAGGCCGTAGAGCAGCCGCACGTACCGCCGGTGCAGTTCCAGCAGCGCGTCCTCGTCGCCTGCCGCCATCCGCTGGAGGAGCGTCTCGTCTGTGGGTTCGGCGGGTGGGGTCATGACCGTGCGGGCAGCTTAACACCCTCCCCCGGGTCAGACCGGACGCCGCAGCCCAGACTTCACTGAGTAGCCCAGAAACCGCTACTCGCGGTTGGGCTGAGCCTCCAGTCCGGCGCGCAGCTCTTCGGTGACTTGTCCGGTCGAGCGGCGGAATTCCCGCAGGGCCTGCCCCACGCCCCGGCCGAGCTCGGGGAGCTTGCGCGGCCCGAACACCAGCAGGGCCACCAGCAGAATGATCAGGACTTCGGGTGCACCGATATTCGGCATAGGTCCACTCCTCTCGCTGTCCCCGGTGGAACAGGCGCCCAGGCTGTTCACGCCTGGGAGGAACGCGGCTCCTGCCTGTGGCAGCGTGCGTTCATCTGGAGATATGCGGCTCTGTGCCCTTTGGATCGCCCGCCCGGGAAGGGTGATCCAGTGACCGGCCACGCGCATAGAAGCAGGATGAGCAGGCGTCGCCTGCACCGCCCCTTCATCTTCTGGGAGTACGCTAGAAGTTGGGGGCACCAGCCCCGTCCCACTCTCCGCTGGAGGTCAGCCCATGTCATTTGGACCCCTTGAAATCATCCTGATTCTCGTCGTGATCGCCCTGCTCTTCGGGGCGCGTAAACTCCCCGAGCTCGGCCGAGGCATGGGCCAGGGCATCAAAGAATTCAAGCGCGAGGTCCACGGACCGGTCCCGCCCGTGACCGATGTTCAGGCGCGGCCCCTTCAGCCGCAGGACAGCGCGCCCACGGAGGTGACCCGCACGGCCGATGGGCACGGGGTGACCGAGCGCGACCAACGCGCCTGAGGCGGCAACGGCATGCGGCAGGAACAGGACCTCAAGAGCGCGCCACTCCTCGACCACCTCGAAGAGCTGCGCCGGCGCCTCCTCCTCAGCGTGGTGTTCTTGGCGGTCGGGATGGCCGTGGCCTTTCAGTACCGCCTCCAGCTCATCGAGCTGATCAAGGGGCCCCTCCAGTATTCGGAGCAGTACCAGCACGGCAACGTTCAGCTCGTCACCGTGAACCTGACCGACCAGTTTCTGCTCAGCCTTAACCTGTCGTTCTGGGCGGGGCTGGCGCTGGCGCTCCCCCTGATCCTGTGGCAGGTATGGGCCTTTATCGCCCCCGGCCTCTACCCGCACGAACGGCGCTGGGCGCTTCCCTTTATCGTGGGAGCAGGGCTGTCCTTTGTGCTTGGTGCGGCCTTTGGGTACACATTTGTGCTGCCCGCGATGGTTCGCTTCCTGCTCGATTTTCTGGGCGGCACCGTAGAACAGATGCAGAGCCTGGCGAACTACATCGGGACGGTCACGACCTTTCTCATCGCCTTTGGCCTCGCCTTTGAACTCCCCATCCTGGCCGTGATTCTCACGCGCATCGGACTGGTCAACCACGTGATGCTGCGCCGGGCCTGGCGCGTGGCGCTCGTCGGGGTGATGCTGCTGGCCGCCCTGATCACGCCCACCCCCGACCCCATGAACATGCTCCTGGTGGCCCTGCCGCTCTACGCCCTGTACGAGCTGGGCGTGCTGCTCTCGCGCGTGTTCCGCGTCATTCCGCCCGAAGAGACCCCCGCGCTCGGCGCCTGACGCTCCGCTTCAGCAACGGCTCCTTCTGCACCCTCTCCCCCGGAGAGGGCTTTTTATTCGGTTGATCGGGGCAGGGGGGCAGCAACCCGGCTAGACTGCACAGGACTTATGGACCCCGTCTTCCTTCAGATCGGCAGTTTCACCATTGCCTGGTACGGCGTGCTGATCACGCTGGGCATTCTCGCGGGCGTATGGGTGGGCACTCGGCTGGCCCGCGAGCGCGGCCTGAACGTGAACCTCTTTAACGACATGATCCTGTGGATGATCATCTGGGGCCTGGTGGGCGCACGGCTGGTGTTTGTGCTGACCTCCTGGCACCAGTTCGAGAACATTCCCTTCCCACGGGTGCTGCTGGACATCATCAACCTGCGCCAAGGCGGCATCAGCATCCACGGAGGCCTGATCGGCGGAATCCTGGTGCTGCTGTACTACACCCGGCGTTACCGGCTTAACTTCTACGAGTACGCGGACCTGTGCGTGCCCGGCGTGGCCTTTGGCATCATCGGGGGTCGCATCGGCAACATCATGAACGGCACCGATACGGTGGGGCGCGTCACCGGCTGGCCCATCGGCTACCGCTGGCCCAACTCGGCCCGTGCCTTTCACGAGGGCATGTGCATCCCCAATCCTAACCCTGACCTCGACCTCTCGCGCTACTGCCAGGAGATCGGCGGGCAGATCGTCATGACGGCCCCAGTGCACTTCACGCAGCTCTACGGCGTCATCATCGGCATCATTCTCTCGGTGGCGGCCTTTTTCTGGCTGCGTTCGCGCCGCCCCGGCTGGGCCTTTTGGCAGTTCTGGCTGTGGTACTCCATCCTGCGTGCCGGTTGGGAGGAGACGTTTCGCCTCAACCCCCTCCCCCTTAAGCTGTACCTCCGCCAGGGCCCGAACGAACCGGGGATTGGCCTCCTGACCGAGACGCACCTGGTCAGCATCCCGCTGATCCTGGTGAGCCTGTGGATGCTGTGGCGGCTGCGCCACAAGCCCGAGACACGGAAGACCGCACCCACCGCGTAGGACGTGCCTGGGCAGAGGGCGGCAGTCGGGGAAGGGCCCGGCGGCCGCCCTCCGTCCTTTGCGGAGAGCCTTGAGCCGAACTTGAGATTGCGGGTTCGTGAGACCCTCTTTAGCCGCGTCGCAAAAACGTGCCGCGTTCACCCGTCAAACTTGCGGGGTCAGTGGCCATCACGCCGCCACAGCGACGAGCCGAGCAGGAAAGACACCCTTCCCCCGGTTGCTCAGGAGGACGATGATGAAGACGCCGCACGAGATTCTCGACAACATTCAGGACGCCGCCCACCAGGTTCACCTCGGGATGGAACACGGGGTCAACCGAACGCTGATGCGGCAGCATGCGGCCATCGAGGCGCGGCTCGCCCAACAGCAAAAGGACCTGCAACGGCTCCGAAGCGAGGTGGCTGTGCTTCGCAAGCAGCGCGCCTCGGGCGGCGGCTTCCCGTGGGGACTCCTGCTGCTGGCCGGTGCTGGTTACGTTCTGTACCGCAACAATCCTCAGGTGCGCGAGCAGGTTCAGGGCCTGTTGCGGCGAGTGAACCCCGGCGTGGAGGGCAACGTGACCCGCGCAGGAGACGCCGTCAAGGAAGGCGTTTCCAACCTGGCGCGGGGTGAATCTCCGGCGGCCGCGTTCCAGACTGCGGGCGGCGAACTGCGGCGGGGAGGAGAGAAAGTCGTCTCTGATGTGAAGGCGAACCTTGAGGAGGGACGGCAGGACCGTTAGGCGAGGCACACAACGTTGAGGCCTTGAGGAGGCCCCCACCGCAGCGTCTCTCCGCTGCGGTGTTTTTGCGGGCCTTTTCTTTCCCGTCTGGAGAGGGCCCGCTTCCCGTACACTGGCCCCCGGACAGGTGACCTGGAATGACTGAACCCGATCGTCCGTTGGACGTCCTTATTCTTGCCGCGGGACAAGGCACCCGCATGAAATCCGCACTTCCTAAAGTGCTTCACCCGGTGGCCGGGCGGCCCATGGTTGCCTGGGCGGTTCGCGCCGCGCAGGAACTCGGCGCGCGGCAGGTGGTTGTGGTGACGGGACACGGCGCGCCGCAGGTGGAGGCAGCACTCTCCGGAAGCGGCGTGCGCTTTGCCCGGCAGCAGCGGCAGCTGGGCACCGGACATGCCTTCCTGGTCGGCGCCCAGGCGCTGCCCAGCACGGGGGACGCCGACATCCTGGTGCTGTACGGGGACACCCCGCTCCTACGCACCGAGACGCTGCGTGAGCTTATCGCCGAACACCGCGCGCAGGGAAGCGCCCTCACGGTCCTGACGGGGGAGCTGCCCGACGCGACCGGCTATGGCCGTATCCTGCGGGACGCGGACGGCAACGTCGAGCGCATCGTGGAGGAAAAGGCCGCCACGCCCGAAGAAAAGGCGGTCCGCGAATTCAACTCCGGGGTGTACGTGATGGACGCTCGCGCCCCCGAACTCGCGCGCCGCATCACCAACAGCAACCCGGCGGGTGAGTATTACCTGACCGATCTGCTCGAACTGTACCGGGGCGAGGGCGCCAAGGTGCGCGCCTTTCGGCTGACCGATCCGGACGAGGTGACTGGGGCGAATGACCGCGCCGGTCTGGCCGCAGCCGAGGCCATCTTGCGGCGACGAATCAACGCGGCGCATATGCGGGCCGGGGTGACCCTCCAGGACCCGGACACCACCCGGATCGAGGACACCGTCACCCTGGGCCGCGACGTGACGCTCGAGCCGGGGGTGATTCTGCGGGGGCAAACGCGCGTCGCGGACGGCGTGACGGTGGGAGCCTACAGCGTGGTCACGGACAGCGTGCTCGAGGCTGGCGCTGTGGTCAAACCCCACAGCGTGCTGGAGGGAGCGCGAGTCGGTGCGGGCAGCGATGTGGGCCCATTTGCTCGCCTGCGCCCCGGTACCGTGCTGGGCGAGGGAGTCCACATCGGCAACTTTGTGGAGACGAAAAACGCGCAGCTCGCTGCGGGCGTCAAGGCGGGGCACCTCGCCTACCTGGGGGACGTCACGGTCGGCCAGGAGACGAACATCGGCGCGGGCACCATCGTCGCCAACTTCGACGGGGTGGAGAAACACCAGAGCAGCGTCGGGGCCGGCGTCTTTATCGGCTCCAACTCCACCCTGATCGCCCCCCGCGTGATCGGGAACGCGGCCTTTGTCGCGGCGGGCAGCACCGTCCACGAGGACGTTCCGGAAGGGGCCCTCGCCATCGCCCGCGGCAAGCAGCGCACCGTGGAGGGCTGGTCGCGCCGCTACTGGGGCGGCCTGCGGGAGAAGGTGGGCCAGAAACTGCCCTGGCTGGCGAGGTGGCTGGCGCGGCAGGGGGAGCGTTAGACCAAAGGGGAAGGGGGCCAGCCACGCGCTGGCCCTTTTGGCCGGTTCTTGACGCCCTCTACGCGAGTTCTTCACACCCGTCGCCTACGCTGCCTGCCAGTTCACCACCAGAGGGAGGCTCATATGGACAACGACGACGCGATGGTAGGAACGCTGCTGAGCCGCCGCCGAGCGCTCGCGCTGCTGGGTCTGGGGGGCGGGGCACTGGCAACGACGGGACTGATGGGCTGCAACGGCACGGCAGCGGGCAGCGGCACGGGAACCGGGGGAACGGGCACGGCTCTTCCCTCCTGTGTGGTGCGCCCCGCACTGACCGAGGGGCCCTACTTTGTGGACACCAAGCTTCAGCGCAGTGACATCCGCAGCGACACGGGGACGGGCACGATCCAGCTCGGCGTTCCCCTGAGCCTCACCTTTCAGATCACCCGGGTTGGCAGCGGGGGCTGCACCCCTCTCGGCGGGGTGATGGTGGACCTCTGGCAGTGTAATGCCCTCGGCGTCTACAGCGGCGTGAGCGGAAACGGCCAGCCGAGCACCGTTGGGCAGGACTTCCTGCGGGGTTACCAGCTCACGGACGCCCGGGGCGAGGCCACCTTTACGACGATCTATCCCGGGTGGTATCCGGGACGCACCCCCCATCTCCACTTCAAGCTGCGGGTGCTTTCGGCGAGCGGCTCCACCCAGGAATTTACCTCGCAGCTCTTCTTCGAGGACGCGCTCAGTGACACCATCTACCGCACCGTCAGCCCCTACGCCACCAAGGGCGCGAACCGCAGCGTGCGAAACGCCAACGACAACATCTACCAAAACGGGGGCAGCCAACTTCTCCTCACCCTCAGCGGCGACGCAGCGAGCGGCTACCGGTCCACCATAGACATCGGGATGAACATCGCCTGAACAGGCACCTCTCCTAGCCACCTCGCGCCGCGGCCAACGCCTCCACGTACTCGCGGTCTTCCACGCGCTGAACCACCGGATTCAGGAGCTGCACGGCGCAGATCACGATCACCAAGAGCCCCAGGACGGCGATGACCGGTCCGGGCGGCAGAGCGGTGGAGAGGGCCGTGACAAAGGCCATGCCCAGCGGCACCGTAAAGCGGCCCACCACGCGGCGCACCGCAAACACCCGTCCCTGAAGTTCGCGGGGCACCTGCGCCTGCCAGATCCCGGCGCTGTGGGCGTTGGTGATGGGCATCACAAAGACGGTCAGCGCAAAGGCGAAAGCGGTCAGGGCGACGTCACGGGAAAGACCCATCAGGACGATGCCGACTCCGCACAGCAGAGCCGGCAGCAGGATCCCGAGGACCCGCCGCCGCTTCAGGCCGCCCCAGGCGCTGATGGCGAGGCCACCCAACACCATGCCCGCACTGGTAGCGGTCTGGATGATGGCGAGCGCACTCGCAAAACCAAGGCCCCGCGCGGCCCGGTCCGCCTCCAGCGTAAAGGTGGTCAGCAGGGTCTGGTAGACGGGGATGGCAGCGGTGGCAAAATTCAGCGCGGCGGCCAGGATCAGCAGGTGCAGCAGGGGGGGGCGCCGCAGCAGGTACGTCCAGCCCAGCCGGGTGTCGGCCTTGAGGTTCGCGGCAGCACTGCCGTGATGTTCGGCAGGGGGAGGACTGGGAATGGCGAGGCGGGCGAGCACCGCAGCAGCCAGCAGAAAACTCAGGCCGTCGATGAGGAGGGCAAAGGGCACGCCGCTGCGCAGCGAGGCCAGCCAGCTCCCCTGCCCCAACAGCGCGGGCAGCCCGATCAGCAGCGTGGCGAGGCCGGGCGCGAGCAGGTTGGAAAACTGCCGGGTGGTCTGCATCATGCCGTTGGCCCGGGTGAGCTGGGCCTCGGGGACGATCATCACGTAGCTGCTTTCCAGGGCAGCCTCGTGGAAGAGGCTCAGGGCCTGGGTGACGAGCACAAAGGCCAGCAGCAGCGGGAAGGGGATCACCACCCCCAGCATCAGGGCGAACAGGCCCAGGGTGAGAAGCCCCGCCAGCACGTCACACGTCAGCATGACGCGCTGACGGTTGACCCGGTCCACCACCGACCCGGCGACCGGCGCGAGCAGTACCGTCACCAGGGTGGAGCCGATCGCCAAGGCCCCCAGCGCGAGGGCCAGCGGCGCTTTCTGGTCGGGCTGCGGGTACAGCGTCTGGACAACGTACACATTGAGCGCGAACCACGCCACATAGCTGCCGATCTGACTCACCGACTGCGACGCCCACAGGGCCAGAAACGTGCGCCAGCCCCCTGCCGGGATGCCTGAAAAGTGGGTTGAGGCCATGACCAGACGAGTCTAGAACGGCAGCTGTGATCAGGCGGACGCACATCAGCAGCAGCGGGGGCGCGGCGCCGGGACCTCCGTTCTCGCTCGCCGGGAGCGCGGGCCACGAACGCCCCCGCCGCCCAGATCACAGCAGAGCGCGTGTCTGGCTTGGCTATAGAGAGCCCCTGGTGCGCCGTGCCGTCTCCCGGGTCCTGAGCTTTTTGCGCTCCTCCACCGCGAGCCTATCCACCCGCTCGTTCTCGCCGTGCCCGTTGTGGCCCCGCACCCAGACAAAGGTCAGGGCATGGGTCCGGGCCAGCGTGATCAGTTCTTCCCAAAGATCCTGGTTTTTCACCGGCTCACCGCTCGCTGTTCGCCAGCCGTTGCGCTGCCACTTCAGAAGCCAGCCGTCCGTAAAGGCCTTGCGCAGATACTGGCTGTCGGTGACCACCCGCACCTGGCAGGGCCGCTTGAGAACCCTGAGCCCCTCGAGCAGGGCGCGCAGCTCCATGCGGTTGTTGGTGGTCTCTTCCTCATGGCCGCTAAGGACGAGTTCCTTGCCACGGTACTTCAGGAGGGTGGCCCAGCCGCCGTGCCCGGTCGCCGTGTCGCACGCACCGTCACTGTAGAGATCAACCTGTTCTCCCGCAACCGGCACCTGCGGCTGAATGCCCGCCTTGATGGGCAGGAGGTCGCGGGCGGCGTCCTGGGCCCTTTGTGCGGGGGATTTCCGGAAGGGGGCTTTCCCGCCTGGGCGCGTCATAACCTGGAAACTGTAGGCAGCGGAGACGCGTACTGTCAATATGAGCTTTCCCGAACCGCACCCCCCCGTTTCCCCGCCGGTTCCGGGGCCAGATCCCACCTTGATCCCCGAAGCCCAGCGCACGCCCGCCCTGATCCTGCACCTCTCGCCGCTGCTGGGGCTGGTGCTGCCCGCCTTGGGCAACGTGCTGGGGCCGCTTGCCGCGTGGCTGGCCTACCGCGACCGCGCCCCGGTGCTCGATCAGCAGGGCAAGGAAGCGCTGAATTTCCAGCTGAGCGTGTGGCTGTACTCCTTGCTCACCGGCCTGCTGTTTTTCGCCCTCTTCAGCCTGGGCTTCCTCGGCGGCGCGTTCGGGGCGGCGGCGGGCAGTCCCAGTCTGGGCGCCTTGGCCATCTTCGGCAGTTTGGCCGCCTTCTTTGCCTTTTTCATTCCGGCCAGCCTGGTGCTGTGGCTTTTTCCCCTCGTCGTGATGCTTCTCGCCGTGGTTCGGGTCAGCCAGGGGCAGACGTACCGGTATCCGCTCAGCATTCGCTTTCTTCGCTAGGGGAAAGCGCGAGCCCCCGCCCTCCACCAGGCCGATCCCCTATCCTTTTCCCCATGCGACTCATGGCCGTCTTTGCACATCCCGACGACGAGATCGGCTGTATCGGAACGCTGGCAAAACACGGGGCGCGGGGTGACGAGGTGATGCTCGTCTGGACGACGCTCGGAGAACTTGCCTCGCAGTTCGGGGACGCCCCGCACGAGGAGGTTCGTCGGGTGCGGCGCGAGCACGGGGCGTGGGTGGCTGGGCGCATCGGGGCCCGGCACCACTTCTTCGATATGGGAGACAGCCGCATGACGGGTGGGCGGCAAGAGGCGCTGCAACTCGCGCGGCTGTACGCGCACTTCCGGCCCAACGCGGTGATCACCTGGAGTGACGACCACCCGCACCCCGACCACCGCATGACCGCCAAAATCGCCTTTGACGCGCTCACCCTGGCCCGCATTCCCAAGATCATCAACGAGTCGGGCGGCGGCGCGGCCATGCCCCCAGCGCCCAACCTCAGTGGCGACGAGGCGGTCGAAAGCGGAGAGGACGTGACCCGCCTGGAAGCCTGGCGCGAGCCGGTGCGCTTCTACCAGTACTACGCGCCCGCCAGCCCCTACCCGGAAGTGTTTGTGGATATCTCCGAGACCTTTGGGGTCGCCGAAGACGTGGCGGCCTACTACCGCGACTTCTACCGCTGGAACTGGACCGCCGAGCAGTTCCGTGAGGGCCGAGCTGCTCTAGGCCGCCTCGCCGGCGTGCCGTATGCCGAGCGCTTTACCCTGCGCGCCTCGCACCCGCGCGCACGCGCCTATCTGGACTGAGGCCAGCAGGCGGCGTTTCCCGCGCTACAGTGACCTCAACATGGCCGAAGACATCCACATCAAGCAGAACCTCGTGGTGCGGGCACGGCCGGACGTGCTCTACCGCCTGGCCCTGGAACCCAAGCGGCGGGTGAAGTGGGACCCCAATCTGGTGCGGGCAGAGTACGAGGGCGGCGAGGGGCGCCTCAGCAACAATGCGTTGGTGCGCTTCAAGTTCTCGCGGCGGCTGCTCGGCCTGAGCTTCGTGGCGCGGTACGGTCAGCTGCAGGCGCCACTGCGCGGCGGCTGGGAGAGCGTGCGGCACGTGGGACCGCTGGAAAAGCTCACGCAGAGCTGGGTTTTCAAGGCCATGCCGGGCGGCACCGAGGTCACCCTGACCCTCAACGCGCGGGTACGGTACCGCTGGGTCCGCCGCCCCGTCGAGCGGCTACTCCACAACCTGGTTGTGACCACGTTGCTGGAACTTCAGCGGCAGGTGGACGCACCCGGCGCCCAGCTCCTAGAGGACATGGGCCGCGAGCTGCAACGCAAGCAGAAGGCCGAGCAGCAGGCTGCCAAAGCCGCTGCCAAAGCGGCGCGGCGCGGAAAGTAGCGCCGGCCTGAGGGCTCGCCGTGTGGACATGGGAGCAAAGGTTTTCTAGGGGTCAGGCAGCGCGTATGATGCCCTTCAGTAGGCGTCAGGGGACTGGAACCGCTTCCGTACCCTTCCCTGGGCCGGGAGGTCAGACATGAAACTAGGCATGATCGGGCTGGGCAAGATGGGCGGCAACATGGTGCTGCGGCTTCTGCGGGGCGGGCAACAGGTTGTCGGCTACGACCGGCTGGAGGCCAATGTGGCGCTGATCGAGGCCGAGGGCGCACAGGGCGCCCGCACGGTGGACGAGCTGATAGCGGCGCTGGGGCAACCCGGGGAGCGGGTGGTGTGGGTGATGGTGCCGGCCGGGATCATCACGCAGGCGGTGATCGACGACCTCGCCGCGCGCCTCGCACCGGGAGACATCATCATCGACGGCGGCAATTCCAACTTCAAGGATACGATGCGCCGAGCCGAGGCGCTGGCCGGTCGGGGCATTCACTTCGTCGACGTGGGCACCTCGGGCGGCGTGTGGGGCCTGACCGAGGGGTACGCGATGATGGTCGGGGGCCCGAAAGAGGCGGTTGAGCGCCTGCGGCCCATCTTTGAGGCGCTTGCCCCGGCGCCCGACCGGGGGTGGGGGCGCGTGGGGCCTTCGGGGGCGGGGCACTACGTGAAGATGGTGCACAACGGCATCGAGTACGGCATGATGCAGGCCTATGCCGAAGGCTTCGAGCTGATGCGCAACAAGACCGAGTTCAACCTGGATATGGCGCAGATCGCCGAACTGTGGCGGCACGGCTCGGTGATTCGCTCGTGGCTGCTGGATCTCACCGCCGAGGCGCTGAAAAACCAGGCCGATTTCAGTCAGCTCTCCGACTACGTGGCCGACTCGGGCGAGGGGCGCTGGACCGTGATCGACTCGGTCGAGCAGGGGGTCCCCACCCCGGTGATCACGCTGGCGACCCAGATGCGCTTCCGCTCACAGCAGGAGGTCAGCTACGCGGGGCAGATGCTTTCGGCGATGCGCCGTGCCTTTGGAGGACACGCCGTCAAGACGCTGGAGGCGACTCGGCAAGAAGGCGTGGTGCCGGAGGTGCAGCCCGGCGAACACCCCGTGGCCGCCGCTCCGCAGAACATCCCCACCCAGGCCGCGCGGCCCGACACCGGCAGTCAGCAGCAGGCCGAGGAACTGGGTGAGACCGGTCAGCAGCGCGTGACGGGGGACGGCGCATGACCGCAGACGACCAGACACGAGGGGCGAGTGCTCTCCCGCTTCCGCAGCGGACGCAGCCAGACACGGGCCTGATCCCCCCCGCCCGAACCCGCTCACGCACGAAGCCTGCAGAGGACACGGAAAATCCTTTTCGCGCGCTTATGCGCCGCAACCGTGCCCCGGAGCCCGCCACACTGGTGATTTTCGGGGCGACCGGCGACCTTGCCAAACGCAAGCTGCTGCCCGCCGTGTTCGGGCTGTGGCAAGACGGTCTGCTGGGAAGCGCCTTTCATATCGTGGGCGTGGGCCGGCAGGAGATGACGGACGAGCAGTTCGGGGAGTTCGTGCTGGAGGCCCTCCAACACAGCAAGGAAACCGACGAGATCCAGCCGGGTTCTCTCCAGAAGTTCCGTGACCTGCTGTACTACGAGTTCGGAGACTTCTCTGAGGACGAGGTCTACAGCCGAGTGCAGCAGGAACTTGACCGGGCTGGACAAGCACACGGCGGGCGCAAGAATGCCCTCTTTTACCTCTCGACGCCCCCCAGCCTGTTTGAGCCCATCAGCACCGGCCTGGGCCGGGTGGGCCTGGCCGATCAAAGCGAGGGCTGGCGCCGCATCATCGTAGAAAAGCCCTTTGGGCGCGATCTGGCTTCGGCACGCGAGCTGAATGCGGCCCTGCACCGCGTCTGGGACGAGTCGCAGATCTACCGTATTGACCACTACCTGGGCAAGGAGACGGTGCAGAACCTGATGGCGATTCGCTTCGGCAACGCCATCTTCGAGCCGCTGTGGAACCGCAGCTACGTCGACCACGTGCAGATTACCGCCGCCGAGGATCTAGGGCTGGAAGGCCGCGCCGGGTACTACGAGGAGGCTGGGGCGGTGCGCGACATGCTGCAAAACCACCTCATGCAGCTTTTCACCCTGACCGCGATGGAACCTCCCGCCGCCTTTGACGCCGACGCGATTCGCGACGAGAAGGTCAAGGTGCTGCGGGCGGTTCGGCCCATTCCCCCGGAACGCGTTCCGGATGTCGCCGTACGCGGTCAGTACGGTCCCGGCACGCTGTACGGCGAGCGGGTGCCGGGCTACCGCGAGGAACCCGGCGTGAAGCCCGGCAGCAGCACCCCGACCTATGTGGCCGTGAAGCTGGAGGTGGACAACTGGCGCTGGCAGGGTGTTCCCTTTTTCCTGCGCACCGGCAAGAGACTGCCTAAAAAGGTCACCGAGATCGCCGTGGTGTTCAAGCGCCCGCCGCTGGGCATGTTTCCAGGCGGACTGGAACGCAACGTGCTGGCCTTTCGCATTCAGCCCGACGAGGGCGTGAGCTTAAAGTTCTCCTCCAAGTCTCCGGGGCAAGAGATGGTGCTGCGCGAGGTGGTGATGGACTTCCGGTACGACGCTTTTGGCGCGCCCCTGGAAAGCCCGTATTCCCGGCTGCTGCTTGACGCCATGCTGGGTGACGCGACCCTCTTCCCCCGCGAGGACGAAGTCGACCATGCCTGGCAGATCGTCTCCGGCCTGCTGACGGCCTGGGGCACGCCTGCCCCCGACTTCCCCAACTACCCGGCGGGCACCTGGGGCCCCAACGCGGCCGACACGCTGATCGGGCCGGACCGGCGTTGGAGGCGGCTATGAGGAGCGCTCTCACACGCAGCGAGGTGCCTGATGACCCACTCCACTGACCTTCGCCCCCGCGGCCCCGTTGAAACCGACGTGCGCCGGGCCCAGGCCGCTCTGGACGAGCTGTGGGCGCAGACAGACGTAGAAACGCGGGCGTACACCGGAAATATCGTGGCCCTCACGGTGAGTCGGCACCTCGCGCGGGTGGAGGAGGCGCTGGCCGGGCTGGAGGGGAGATACGCGGGACGCCAGCTTATCGGCGTGATGGACGCGGAGGAACAGGAGAGCCTGCGGGTGCAGGTCATGCTCGTGCCGCAGCCGGGCGGCATCTATGTCGAGCGCCTGCGCCTGCGGGCCGATCCCGAGCAGCTCCGGGGCGCCATCCTGCCGCTGCTGCGCCCCGCAACCGTCAACCACGTGTGGTGGGCTGCGGACACGCCACCGGGAGGCGTACTCCTCGCGGAGCTGACCGAGCTCGCTGACCAGGTGATTGCCAATAGCCTCCTGCTGGATATTCCCCCGACGCGGCAGTACGCCCTGGCCGATCTGGGCTGGTCCCGCTCGGCGCACTGGCGCGAGGCGCTGGCGCAGGTGTTCGACAGCCCCGACGCGGCCCGGCAGCTTCGAGCGGTGCGGACCCTGACCGTGCAGTACGCCGGCAGCAACGCGTTACCGGCTCGCCTCTTTGCGGGCTGGGTGGCCAGCACGCTGGGTTGGCCCGACCTGAGCAACGTCACCTTCCAGGCCGCCGACTGCGAACGCGAGAACGGTGACCTGTGCGGCCTGGAACTCGCGGGCCAGGACGTGACGTTTACCCTCAGCGCCGCTGGCCGCGAACGGGTGCGCTGCGAGGCCCGGTGGCCGGGCGTAGCGCGCACCACCGAGGTCAATGTTCCCCCCATGAGCCTTGCCGAGGGCCTGGGCCGCGTGATGGCCCGTCCCGAGCGCGGAGAGGTCTTTGAGCGGGCCTGGGCGCTGGCGCGGGCCAGCCTGGAGCAGCGGTGAGGTGGCAGGTCTTGCCCACGCCCGCGGCCACGGGGCAGGCCGCCGCCGAAGCCTTTGCGCAGGCGGCGCGGGAGGCCGTCGCTACCCGCGCCGCCTTTCATGCCGCGCTTTCGGGCGGCAGCACGCCCCGGTGGATGTACCGGGCCCTGCGTGAGCTGCCAAACGTTCCCTGGGAACAAGTCCACATCTACTTCAGTGACGAACGCAGCGTGGGGCCGCAAAGCCCCGAGAGCAACTACCGGCTTGCCCATGACGAGCTGCTCACGCACGTTCCCATTCCCGAAGCCCAGGTGCACCGCATGGAGGGCGAGCGCCGCCCGCTCGAGGACGCCGCACGGGCCTACGCGGCCCTCCTTCCCGCGCGGCTCGACGTGGTGTTGCTGGGCATGGGTGACGACGGCCACACCGCCAGCCTCTTTCCCGGGACGCAGGCGCTGACCGCCACTGACAGAGTCGCCGCGAACTGGGTCCCCCAACTCAACACCGCAAGGCTCACCTTGACCTTTCCGGAGATCAATGCGGCCCGAGCACGCTGGCTGCTGGTGACTGGGGCGGGCAAGGCAGAGGTGCTGCGCGCGGTGCAGCTGGGTGAGGAAGAGTACCCCGTCGCGCGGGTGCAGGATCCGGTGTGGTTCCTGGACGCGGCGGCGGCAGCCAAGCTGAGGGACTAGGAGCTGGGGAGGAGGCACTGTTCTCTACCTGCCACAAGGAACGCGCCCCAAGCCCCATACTCCCCCCGTGACCGCTGCCGAAGTCCTTGCTGATCTCGCCGTCTCGCTGGGCGCAGACGCCGTGGGCTGGGCACCCGCGCTCATTCCTACTGCGGCCGTGGACGAGTATGCCGCGTGGCTCGCCGCCGGACGGCACGCGGACATGACGTACCTCGAGCGGCAGCTGCCTGCCCGGACGGACCCGAGCTCGCGGCTGGAGGGGGCAGCGAGCGTTCTCGTGCTGGGGGTATCGCACGCGTTCGCAGACCCCGGCGTTCCCACAGGGGGCGTGCGCGTGGGCCGGGTGGCCCGCTACGCCTGGACACCCGACTACCACGACCAGCTTGGGCCGGTCCTGACCCGACTGGAGGAGGAAGCCGCGCAGCTGGGCGTGCGCGCGCGTGGATACGTCGATCACGGCCCGGTGATGGAACGCCTCTTCGCGGCGGGGGCCTTCCTGGGCTGGCGCGGGCGCAGCGGGATGCTGGTCAGCACGCGGCTGGGGGCCTTTGTCACGCTGGCGGTGCTGCTGACCGACCTGCCCTTCACGGGAACGCCGCCAGCCCATCCTGACCGCTGTGGGCGCTGCTTCCGCTGCGTGACGGCTTGCCCCACCCAGGCCATCGGGGAAGACCGCGCCATCGACGCGCGGCGCTGCATCTCCTACCTGACCATCGAGCACCGGGGGCCGGTGCCGCACCAGCTCAGGGCGAGCGTGGGCGACTGGCTTTTCGGTTGC
The DNA here is from genome assembly GCF_000745175.1 of Deinococcus sp. YIM 77859. Taxonomy (NCBI): domain Bacteria; kingdom Thermotogati; phylum Deinococcota; class Deinococci; order Deinococcales; family Deinococcaceae; genus Deinococcus; species Deinococcus sp. YIM 77859. The sequence continues at coordinate 2,315,507 of NZ_JQNI01000002.1, read as the reverse complement.
GACGTCTGCAGCGAGGTCTGTCCCTGGACGGGACGAGCCGGGCCGCTGGCCCGCTTCCTGAAGGCCGACCCCGAACTCGCCCACCCCGACCTAAGCGCCTTTTTTGGCGTCAGCGAGCGGCAGTTCGAGCGCCGTTTTGCGGGCACGGCCTTGTTGCGCCCCCGCCGCAAGGGGATGGCCCGCAATGCCCTCACCGTGCTCGGCAATACCCGCCGCCCGGAAGGGTGGCCGCTGCTGCTTGCCGGAGCACAGGACCCGGCCTGGGAGGTCCGCGAGGCTGCGGCCTGGGCGCTGGGCCAGTGGAACGAGGTCGGGCACGTGCGGTTCCTGCTGAACGACCCGCACGAGGCAGTACGGGAAAGCGCCGCGCGGGCTTTAGGCGTCGCTTCATGATGGCCCAACCTGGGTGCTGGGCCACGCTCTTCCCTGCACCACCCGTGGTGAGGTGAGGTATGGCCAACCTCACAGAGCAGTTTATGCAGGCCCTTCAGACCGCCGAGGCAAGCCGTGACCCCGCCCCCCTCGTGGCGCTGTTCGCAGAGGACGCAACGCTCCAGAACCTCACCACGCACACCTGGCGTGGCCAGGAGGGTGCGCGAACGTTCTGGCAGGCCTACTTGGACAACTTCCAGACCATCCACAGCGAATTCACCCACCACACCGACGATGGCCGAACCGGGCTGATGGAATGGGAGGCGACCGGGCAGCTTCAAAACGGCACCGACATCGCGTATCGGGGTGCCAGCGTGATCGAGCACAACGGTCAACAGGTCAGCGCCTTTCGCACGTACTACGATTCGGCCGCCTTCGTGAAGCCGGCGCTTCAGGAATAAACGTCACCTCAACACACGCACCTGAGGCGGGCCCGCTACCATACGAACCGATGCGCGCCCGCCTTCCGCTGCCTGTCCCCCTCACCACCCTGCTCCTCACGGTTCTCTTGCCCGCCGGAACGGCCCTCGCCCAGGAAACGCCGGTGCTGCGGCCCACCGTCACGGCCCGTTTCCCGCATGACCACGCCGCGTTTACCCAGGGCCTGCAGTACCTGGGACAGAGCACCCTGATCGAGAGCACCGGGCAGGTCGGTTCGTCGGGGGTGCGCCAGGTGGACCTGCGAACGGGCCGCGTGCTCAAAGACGTTCCCACCCCCATCGCCAGCGCCTTTGGCGAAGGCGTGACCGTCCTCAAGGGGGTGGCCTATCACATCACCTGGCAAACGGGCGTAGCCTTTGCCTTTGACGCCGCCACCCTGCGCGAGGTCGGGCGGTACCGCTACCGGGGCGAGGGCTGGGGCCTGACGAACGACGGCAAGCAGCTCATCATGAGTGACGGCTCCAGCACCCTGTTTTGGCGCGATTCCCGGACCTTTGCGGTCACCCGTACCGTCCGCGTGACCGACGGGGGACAGCCGGTGAAGAACCTCAACGAACTGGAGTATGTGCAGGGCAGCATCTACGCGAACATCTGGCTGACGAACCGCATTGCCCGCATTGACCCCAGAACCGGAAAGGTGACTGCCTGGCTGGACGTGCAGCCGCTGATGCAGGAGGCCAGCGCCGAGGCGACCCGCGCCGGGCACCCCCTCACCTTTGACGACGTCCCCAACGGCATCGCCTTTGTTCCCGAACGCGGCACCCTGCTGCTCACCGGCAAGCGCTGGCCGGTGCTTTTTGAGGTGAGGGTACCCGGGGTCAAGCCTGAGGCCAGCGCGACCGGCCGGGCCGCTTCGCCACGCTGAACGCTAGCCCAGCCGCTCCGCGACCGCTCGCCAGATGTCTTCTGCCAGGGCGTCCGCGTCCCGCGCGCCATCAAGCACCAGAAAGCGTTCTGGGTCGCGGGCCGCCAGCGTGAGAAAGCCCTTTCGCACCCGTGCGTGAAAGCCGAGGTCGGCGCGTTCCAGCCGGTCGGGTTGCCCCCGTGCGGCGACCCGGCTGAGCCCCAAGGCGGGATCGAGGTCCAGGAGGACCGTCAGGTCTGGAGTGAGGCCGCCCGTCACCTCCCGCGTGAGGGCCTCCAGAAATGCCCCGTCCAGCCCTCGCCCAAACCCCTGATAGGCGGCGCTGGAATCGGCGTAGCGGTCACAGACGACCACCTTACCGCGTTCCAGGGCGGGCCGGATCACCTCCCGCACGAGCTGTGCCCGGCTCGCGGAGTACAGCAGCAATTCAGGCAGGGGTTCGATGCTCAGCTCCGGATCAAGCAGCACCTCGCGGACCCGCATGCCCAGCGGCGTGCCCCCCGGCTCGCGCGTGACCACATGCGGCACGCCCCGGCCGGCCAGCCGCGCCGCCAGCCGCGCGAGCTGCGTGCTCTTGCCCGCCCCCTCCGGCCCCTCCAGGGTGATGAAAAGGCCGGGCACCTGACCGGGAGACCGGGCGCACGTCTCCCTCACAGCCCGGTCGGGTGATGCAGGAACTGCCACGGGAGTCCGAATTCCTCCTCCAGCCGAGCGGCAAGGGCCCGGACACCGAACACCTCTGTCTCATAGTGCCCGGCATACACGACGTTCACCCCGTACTCAAAGGCGTCGTGGAAGTGCTTGTGTTCCGGCTCGCCGGTCAGCAGGGTATCAAGGCCTGCCGCGGCCGCCTCAGCGATCGCCCCTGCCCCGCTCCCGCTGACGATGCCCAGGCGGCGCACGTTCGGTTGCCCGCCCCCGTGCACCAGACAGATTTCTCCGGTGAGTTTTTGCACGCGGTCAGCGAAGTCCTGCAAGGACTGCTCAAAGGGCAACTCGCCGCAGAGGCCGATCTTGTGGCCCCGCCAGTCGCCGAAGGGACGAAGCCCTTCTAAGCTCAGCGCGCGGGCCATCATCGCGTTGTTGCCCACCTCAGGATGGGCGTCGAGGGGAATGTGGGCGGCATAGAGGTTCAGATCCGCCATCAGCGCGGTGCGCAGGCGCTCACGGTGCGGCCCGGTCACCGCAAGAGGCTGACCCCAAAACAGGCCGTGGTGGACAAGCAGCAGGTCAGCGCCGCTATCAGCGGCGTCCCGTAGGGTCTTGACGCTGGTGTCCACGCTCGCCGCAACCCGCCGGATCACTTCCGTCCCCGCGATCTGCAAGCCATTCAGGCTGGGGTCGGGATAGGCGTCAAGCTTCAGGTACTCATTCAGCCAGCGCACCAGCGTATCGCGGTCCACCTCGCCGCGCCGGGCCTGAGGGGAAACTATCTCGGTCATCCCCGCATTCTAGGTGCCCCGAGCGGTCGGGACCGCACGCCGCGCCCACTGGGCCAGGGCTACCGCAAAGTCAGGAGGTGGAGGAGAGAGCGGGGATCCATGGCGGCGCGGTAGTGCTAGGAACGCAGACTGCCCTTGTACGCGGTATCACAGCGCAGTGTTGCCAGAACCAGGTGACGAAGGGCAATGCTCGTCTGTCCCTTGAGGGTGCGGGGGGGTACTGCTCCAGGAAATCCTTCCAAAATCACCCGCCCACTTGCAAGGGCGAGGCATCCTGGAGAGAACCCATTGGACCTTCAACTATGAGTTCGTCTTCCGTGAGGACTTTGCCAGCCTGATGGAATTGCAGGCAGGCGTGACGACCTTCTACACCTGGTACAACTACGTCCGGCTGCACTCCGCCTTGAGCTACGCCTACCCCTGGGCTAAGCTGCTGGGAACGGCGAAGTCTCGCAACGCCGCCTGAAGGGTTTCCTGGAGCAGTACCCCCTCAGCAAAGGTCACCCGCATGGATAGCACCCTCCAACACGATCAGGCCCGGCGTTTCTTCCAGTACCTCAAGGAGTTCACGGGGCTCAAATACAAGCCCCAGCGCACCAACGAGGGTGACAGCCTGCTGTGGCTGCACAGCCTCCCAGCAGACAAATGGATCGTCAACGCTGCCAGTCAGCGCGCCAACGAGGTAGGGGACGACTGGTTGAGCATCCAGAAGCCCCGCTTTGTGCCTACGCCCGCCCTGCCGGATGAGCTGTCTGCCTGGGTGACCGGGCCCTTCGACAAGCCCGACCGACCCCCAAGCATCCGCTCACAACTTGTGATCGAGAGCGAGGTGCTCGACGACGACCTTCAACCCCAGAAAATTAAGGAGACCCTCTTCCTCGACCAGGAGGAGGGCGTCCGCAGAGCCTGGAGTGCCTACGACACTCGCTGGCAGGCCTGGGCGCAGGAGGAGCGCCGCGCCCTCGAGGTGCAGCGGCACTACTCGCAGCTCTTCGACTTCCACCAGAAACTGAGTGCCGAGAGCGAGAGGTACGAACTGCGGCTTGGGCTGGGCCACCTGACGTGGAAGGCGCCCTCCAGTGGCGAAGTGCGGCGCCACCTGCTGACTGCTCGGGCAGCCCTACACTTCGACCCGCAGCGCGGCATACTGAGCGTCACCGCCGCCGGGGACGGGGCGCGCACGGCTCTCGAGCAGGACATGCTCGATGCCGAAGACCGCGTGATGCCACAGGTCCAGAAAGCCATCCAGGATGCACTGCTTGAAAACGGGGAGGATCTGTGGAGCGGGGAGACGCTCCCCGAGTTGCTCAAGACCTGGGTAAACGCTGCGGGTGACCGAGGGGTGTACGAGGACGACCTGAAACCCGTGCAGAGCGTAGCTGACCATCCCCAGGTGCACTGGGCGCCCGCCCTGATCCTGAGGCGGCGCGACGAGCGGACCTTGGCCGAGGCCTACGAGGGCATCTTGGATCAGCTCGGTGGGATGCCAGAGTTGCCCGACAGCACCCGGCGCTTCCTCGGGGACCGCTCAGTCGTGACCCACCCAGCGGAGCCGGGAAATGGGGATCAGACGGTGTACTTCCCCCTCCCCGCAAACGATGCCCAGCGGGAGATCATCCACCGTATTCGGCGGGAACAGGGCGTGCTGGTACAGGGCCCTCCGGGCACCGGGAAGTCGCACACCATCGTCAACTTGGTCAGTCACCTGCTCGCCACCGATCAGAAGGTGCTCGTCACGAGTCATACCGCCCGCGCCCTGAAGGTGCTGAGGGACAAGTTCCCCCAGGAACTCCGCAGCCTGTGTGTCACGCACCTGCGCGGCGAGGAGGGAGCCCAGGCCGCCCTGCAAGGCTCGGTGGGTGAGATTCTGCACCGCTTCACCAACCGCCGCCCCGAGCAGGAGGACGCCCAGGAAAAGCTGCTCTTCAGCAGCCTGGAGAGTGCCCGGCGGCAGGAGGACCGACTGCTCGACACCCTGCGGACGATCCGTGAGGCGGAGACGGGCCAGCTGAACCTTTACGGCTACCAGGGTTCTGCCCAGCAGATCGGAGCACTCCTTCGGGCACAGGAGGCGGAGTTCGAGTGGCTGAGCGACTACGGTGACCCCAACAGGTCCGTACCGCTCACGAACGCGGAGGCCCTGAGGCTGCTCGCGCTGCTGCGCGAGGTCAGTGCTGAGGAGGCCCGAGACCTGAAGCTCCGCCGTCCCGAGGTGGCTCGCCTGACCAGTCCCGAGGAGTTCCTGCGCTTCGTTCAGGCAGAGCGCAGCGCCGAGGAGCACGCCGCCATCCACGACCAGAGCCGCAAGAGCAGCGTCTACCCGCCTCTTCAGGACAGCACACCGGAAGCCCGGACCAAGCTGGTACAGAGCGTGCAGGCCCTGATCGCTGCTGTGGAAACACAACGCCGCCGCCCTGTTCACTGGATAGCGGGAGCGGTGGATATGCTCCTCAAGGAGCAGTTCGGTCGCTGGCAGGAGGTCTTCCGCCAGAGCGAAGAAGTTCTTCCGGAGCTGCTCCAGCAGGCTGAGTGGCTGGAGCAGAACACACCGAGCGGGCTGGAGGGCCGGGACCTGCCCGTCTTGCGGGGTGACGCGCAGGCTGTCCTCGACCATTTGCGGGGTGGCGGGAACTGGGGCAACTTCCTATTCAAGCCCGCTGCCGTGAAAAACCGCCAGTACCTCCGGACGGATGTGAAGGTCGGGGGTCGCTCCGCGGACACACCGGAGGCGCTGCAAGCACTGCTGGACCACTTCCGCCTGACAGACAGGTTGGAACAGCTCAAGGGGATTTGGACCAGCCAGGGGGTGCAGGTCAGTGGCCCCCTCAGGATGCAGGTCACGGAGCTGGAGGAGCAACACCAAGTTCTGGCACGGGTGTTCGAGCTGCGCTCCCTACTGGACGCGGCCCAGAAAGCCGTGCAGGGCATCCCAGGTCTTCCTCAGCCGCAGTGGTGGGAACTTCAGGAACTGCGTGACCTGGTGGCGGCGGCCCGAGCTGCCGATGCCGCCGTGGACGCCCAGGCGAGCAGGCGGACGCTCGAAGCGCTGCTGCCCTCCCTACAAGGAATGCAGGCCGCCGGGGAGGCGCACGAAGTTGTTCGGCAGCTCATTGAGGCCATTGAGGACAGGAACGCCGAAGCGTATGGGCACGCCTACTCGCAAGCGCAACACCTCGCCGACCGTCAGGCCCTGACCGAGGAGCAGCAGGCCCTCCTGGGTCGGCTGCGGGCGGGCTCGGCGGGACTGGCCGAGGAGTTGCAGCGCTCCTGCTCTGAGGCGGAGTGGGACGCGCGGTTGGCCTCCTTCGAGGCGGCCTGGAACTGGGTGCGGGCCGACGCGCAGATGAAGGAGCTCGCCAACCCCGACACCGAGGTGGACGTGCGGGAACAACTGGCCTCCGTACGGGAAGTGCAGCGCAAGACGCTCGGAGAGCTTGCGGCGACGAAGGCCTGGCGGGGCACCCTGAACCGCATGACTCCCAATGAGCAGGCGGCCCTGGTGCGCTGGCAGAACGCCGTGCGGAAGATCGGCAAGGGCACCGGGAGGCACGCTGGGAAGTGGAGACAGGTGGCGCAGAAGGCCCTGGATGAAGCCCGGACGGCGATCCCAGCCTGGATTATGCCGCTGCACCTCGTCGCCGAGAACTTCGCGCTTAGCCCCGGTATGTTCGACGTGGTGATCGTGGACGAGGCCTCACAGGCTGGCCCGGAGGCTCTATTTCTGACCTTTATCGCCAAGAAGATCATCATCGTTGGGGATGACAAGCAGATTGAGCCCGAGGGCGTCGGCATTCAAATCGCCCAGGTGAATGCGCTGGTGCAGCGTTACCTGTACGACTTCCCTGCCCCGGAGGTGATCGGTGATCCCAAAGCCAGCCTGTTCGGCTTCGGCAGCTACACTTACCCAGCCCGGATTAGCTTGCGGGAGCACTTCCGGTGCATGCCGGAGATCATCAAGTTCTCCAGCGATCTGAGTTACCCCCAGGAGCCCCTAATCGCCCTCCGGCAGTTCGGGGCCGAACGGCTCCAGCCCCTGGTGGCCCGGCAGGTCGAGGGCGGATACACCATGCCCGTGCGGGGCGACAAGGTGAATCCGGTCGAAGTACGGGCTATCGTCGATCAGATCAAGGCCTGCATCGCCAACCCGAAGTACGCCCGGAAGACCTTCGGGGTAATCAGCCTGATCGGGGACTCCCAGGCCGAGGAGATCTCGACCCTGTTGCGGGCCGAGGTCAGCGAGGCCGAGCTGGAGGAGCGCAAGCTGGTGTGCGGGAACGCCTACAGCTTTCAGGGCGACGAGCGGGACGTGATCTTCCTGAGCATGGTCGCCAGCCCGAGTGACGGTCGCCGCGAGCCCAAGGTGGGTCGGGACCACGCCATCTTCCAGCCCCGCTACAACGTGGCGGTCAGCCGTGCCCGCGACCAGCTCTGGCTCTTCCACAGCCTCGACCTAAGCGACCTACACCCTGACGACCTGCGCGCGTCCCTGATCCGGCACGTCCGCAAACCGGAGCTGGAGGGATGGCAGCCGCTGCCGTCCGATGAGATCGTCGTGCTGCGGGAACTGGCGGCGCGGCCAGGACGGGGGAACAGTACCCCACCCGGGAAGTTCGATAGCTGGTTCGAGGTCGATGTGTACTTGGACCTGGTCGCCCGGGGCTACCGCGTGATCCCGCAATACGAGCTGAATGGCTACCGCATTGACCTGGTGGTCGAGGGTCTGCGTGGGCGGCTGGCGGTGGAGTGCGACGGCGACTACTGGCACGGCCCGGAGAAGTACCTGGACGATCTGGCCCGGCAGCAGACCCTGGAGCGCGCCGGGATGGAGTTTTGGCGGGTGCGGGGTAGCACCTACGCCCGTGACCCGGAAGGCGCCCTGGAGGACCTCTGGCATACCCTCGAGCGGCGTGGCGTCTTCCCAGAGGGCGACCCCCGCAACTTCGCCCGCGCTGGGGAGAGCCCCGCACTTGAGGTGCAAAGCGCCGTGATGGTCGATGAGGAAGCCGCCGCGCAGGCCGAGGACGCCGCACAGGAGGAGGTCGTCGAGACGGCCAGCGAGGTCGTGCCGCAGGTCGAGCATTCTGTAGGGGCTCTGCTTCAGCCGTATGTCCGCTGGACGGCCCGCCCCCTGCCCGACCCCCGCACCCTAAGCAGCCTGGAGCCCATCATCGAGGGCCTGCGAGAGATCGTCGAAGCCGAGGGCCCGATGACTGCCCGACAGGCTTACCAGGTGTACTGCCGGGCTGCAGGGGTGCGGTTCGGCCAGACCACCAAGAGCCTACTGAACAAGGCCATGACCCGCGCCCTCCGAACCGGCACGCTGCTCTCGGCGGACGAGGCGGGCACGCCAGGATTGCTGGACAAGATCATCCGTGGATCAGGCAGCCCAGAAGTCAAGCTGCGTGAGGCTGGGCCACGTAAACTCACGGATATCCCGCTGTCCGAAGTTAGTGCGCTGATGGCGAAGCTCATCGAGTCCGAACCCGACCTCGGCGAGGGGCACCCGGAAGCCCTCTACCGGATCGTGCTGTCCACCTACGGAGCGCAGCGACTCACGGAGAGCGCCCGCAGCATGCTGGAACGCGCCCACGCCCTATACCGCCAGCCCAAGCTCCCTGGGGAGGAAGTGACTTTGCCCGTCGGCGGAAGGGAGGCCCGACCCTAGAGAGTTTCAGAAACCTTCGTCCTTCAGGGCCTCGTCGATCCAGGGCTGGTGCTGCTTCTCCTGGCGCGTCTCTGGAGACCAGCGGTGCCTGTCGAACTCCTCAGAGCTCGCTGAGGAGATGATGAGCCAGTTGTACGCTCTCCAAACTGCCGGAGGCAACTGGTGGATGTTGGGATCATGGTCCGGGCGCTCGGACATACACACCAACACCGGCCAGGTGATACCCCGGAAGTCCTCGAGGGCGAAGTCATAGACTCTCTCTTCACCAGCCCGTGACGTGACCCCCATTTTGAGGTCCAGTGCTGATACCCCAGGCAGAACAGGGGGAGCGTATAGGGAAAGAACGACACAGTGAGGAAGAAGTCCTCGAAATCCTGGACCGCATCGAGAACGGCGAGACCACCCTGGGCGGTGAGCCGCTCGAGTGGCATCAGTCGGAAAACCATCCAGGGCTGGAAGGCGACCTACGGTCGCCAACCCAAGACCGACGTGCCAAGCGACTCAAGCAGCTCGAAGAGGAGAACGTCCGGCTCAAGAAGCTGGTGGCTGACCTGGCGCTCGACAACGTTATGCTGAAGGATGTTGTAGGAAAAAAGTGGTCGCGCCCGTGCAGTGCGCTACCTCCAGGACCATCACGGCGTCAGCGAACGTCGAGCCTGCCGGGTCCTTGCCTTTGGTCGCTCATCTCACCACTACAAGGCCTGCAAAGATGATCAACAGTTGGGGGAAAAGCTCAGGCTTTTATCTCAACCCGGTTGAGGCATAAGGAGGCGGAGGGCGGCCAGGGGTTGAGGCGGAGCTGGCGAACAAGTGCGGTGACGTGACGGGTTTGTGAGGTCAGCAGGGCTAGGACCACACCATTGAGAACAGCGCGCCCCTGAGCGCCCTTTCGCAATTGGCAGCGATTGGCAGCGATCCTCGTGCAGCACGGTGTCTCGGCAGTGATGGCTGCGGTTCTCGATCCCCCAGTGGCCTCGCCAATAGTCCTCTAGGGTCTGTCTGGCTGAAGGTTCAGAGCCAGAGAAGAATGCAAGCGACGTGGACACCGGCCAAAAACTGGTGACCACGCTTCTCGTACCGGGTGGCAATGGCTCGAAAATCCTTGAGGCGATTGATGCCCCTTTCGACGACCTGGCGGCCCTGGTCGGCTTGTGCGTCAAATTTCGGGGGTCTCCCCCCCCGCTGGCCCTTCCGCAGCCGAGCCTTGCGGGCATCCTGACGTTCTGGACAGACGCACCTGATCTTGCGTGCCCTGAGGGCACGCCGGTATTGCCGCGCGCCATACGCCCGATCCATCCGCAGGGTTGTGGGACGCTTCCGGGGGCGTCCCCGAGCCGAACGCCCGACCCGCACCGCATCGAGAAGCGGGACGAGGTCGGTTGGGTCGCTCGCCTGTCCAGCGGAGATCAGCACACTGAGGGGCCGACACTTCCCGTCCATCAGGACGTGAATTTTGGTGGTCCGTCCTCCACGACTGATGCCGAGCCACTCGTCTTCGAGTACCCCCTTTTTTCCAGCTTGGCCGGTTCTTTTCGTGCGCCCACCGCACTGCGGTGGGCTTTCACATGCGTGCTGTCGACCGCTGCACCTTCCCAATCCATCTTTCCCCCAGCATCGGCTTTCAGTTGCGGGGCGGCTAGAATCTCGGCCCAGACCCCATTCCGCGACCAGCGGGTGAAGCGGTCATGGCAGGTCTTCCACGACCCGTACCGCTCTGGGATGTCTCGCCACGGCGCCCCCGTCTTCTCACGCCAAATGATGCCGTTCAGGACGGGCTTATAGTCCTTGTAGGCGTGTCCCTTCTTTGGGTTCTTGGGGAGCAGCGGGGCCAGAGTGGCCCACTGCTGCTCCGTCAAATCCGTCCGTCCCATCTCGCCATCCTGCCAAATTCAGCCAGACAGAGCCTAGTCACACCAGTCGAAGATTTGGGTTCAAAAGGGCAGTGGACTAATGGGTGGTCGCACAACTCCCTATCAGCCCTTTTCCTTGTCCTCAGTCAAGAGAAAAGCCTGAGTTCCCAGGGCCACCCTAGGGCTCCTCGGCGGCTGAGGTGCGGGCGAGGAACTGCCGAAGCACCCCGTTGAATGGATCGGGTTCAGTGAAGTGGGGGAGGTGGCCCACACCGGGGAGAAAGACCAGGTCCGCGCGCGGCAGGTTGTCCCGCAGGTACAGGCCCACGCTGACCGGCACGGCGCTGTCCGCCCGCGTCTGGGTCACGAGCACCGGATGACGCACCTGGGCGAGCAGGGGGCGGTAGTCGGACTCGAAGATCGCCCGCGCCACCACACGGGCCACCTCCGGCTTGACGCCCCGGACACTCTGCGCGATCTCCTGAAGCGGCAGGGAGACAGGCTGGTTGAGCAGCAGGCCCGTCAGGGCGCCCTGCCAGTCTCCCTGCTGCTCGATCAGGCGGTAAAAGGCATCGACCTCCGCCCGCTCAAACCCCCCGTGGTACGCGGCGCCGTTCAGATACCGCGGGCTGGCCCCGATAAACACCAGGGCCTCGAAGCGCTCGGGCCGTTGCAACGAGGCCAACACGCCGATCATGGCGCTCATAGAGGCGCCCAGCAGGATGATACGCCGCAGATCGAGTTCGTCGATCAGCCGCACCAGGTCGGCGGCATAGCCGTCGAGTCGGCTGTGACGCTCGGCGTCCCACAGCTCCGGAGCCGACTGCCCGAAGCCCGCGAGGTCGTAGGCCACCACTCGGTGGGTGGCCTGAAACGCCTGCAGCTGGTGCCGGAAGATGCCCTGATGGGAGCAGAACCCGTGGGCACACAGCAGCGTGCGGGAACCGGAACCGGCGAGGGTCACGTTGGACTGCCGGGCAAAGGGAGCGTCAATCCAGGGCACCGCCAACCTCCTCTGGCACAACAGTATGGTCGAGAATCCGGAGAAAGACGTCCACAACACGCGCGTCCAGCAGGACCCCGGCTTCCTTGCGCAGCTGCTCGGCCGCCGCCTCATGGGTCCAGGCCCGCTTGTAGGGCCGCTCGCTGGTCAGGGCGTCGTAGACGTCAACGACTGCAAAGACCCGGGCCGCAAGTGGAATATCCGTGCCGGCCAACCCCTTCGGGTAGCCGCTGCCGTTCCAACGCTCCTGGTGGTACAGGACGATTTCCAGGGCGGTGGGAGGCAGGGAAGGGATGTGCGCGAGCATCTCGTACCCGATGGTCGGGTGACGCTTGATCACGTCCCATTCTTCGGGCGTCAGCCTGCCCGGTTTCAGCAAAATCGCGTCGGGAATCGCCACCTTGCCCGTGTCGTGCAGAAAGGCACCCCAGCGCAGGGCGTCGAGGTCCTTTCCTGAAAAGCCCAGCGCGCGTCCCAAACGCTCGGTCAGGTGAACCACTCGGTCGGTGTGTCCCTTGGTTTCGTAGTCGCGGTATTCCAGGGCCAGCCCCAGGGCACGCAGGGTCTCCTCGCGCGACTGCTGGAGTTCTTCTAGGTGCACGCTGCGCTCGATGGCGCGGCTGGCCTGTTCGCTCACGCCCAGCAGCAGCCGCCGGCTCTCCTCGCTCACCTCCACCCGGTCGTTGGTTCCAAAGGCCATGAATCCCCGCAGGACTCCGTGGGCCACCACCGGCAGCACCGCCAGCGACGTCCACACGGGGCGCGGCAGGGGTTCGGGGGGAGTCAATACCGGCTCATAGGGTCCAGCAAAAAAGGCCGCGTGCCGCCGCAGGGCCCGGCCAATCTCTCCGTTGCGGTGGAGCTGCTCTAGCGGCGCCGTCCAGACAAACAGCTCGTCCGCCGCCTGTCCGGCCCGCAGCGGCTCACCCAGGCAGCCACCCCTGAGCGGAAAGTAGAAGCCGTAGTTATACTCCGTCAGGTCCAGGCAGTGCTCCAGGGCCGCTTGAATGGGCTGCTCAGAAGCCTCTTGCGTCGCGAATTCCGCTGTCAGGTTCACCAGGTGCTGAAAGCGGCAGAGCTGCAGCCTCAGGGCCTCCTCGGTCTCCTGCCGAGCGGTGATATCCCGCGTGGTGGTATGCACCTCTCTCACGGCGCCCGTCTCGTCGGTGATCCAGCGAATGCTGCTTTCCACCCACAGGTACCGGCCGTCACGGTGGCGCAGACGGTAGGGCGGAACAGGTGTATGGGTCACCCAAGCTCTTTGCACCGCAGGTTCGTCTTCCGGGTGAATCAGCTCGTTCATTCGGTAGGTCAGCAGCTCCTCGGGTGTGTACCCGAGCATGCTCTGCGCCGCTGAGGACACGTAGAGGCAGGTTCCGTCGTCACTGAAGATGCGAATCAGGCTTCCGGACTGCGCCTCGAACAGTTGCAGGCGACGTTCACTGAGCCGGCGGGCCTCCTCGGCCTCGATGCGAGCCGTGACGTCGCGCGTGTTGATCACCACGCCGCAGATGTCCGGGTCCTCCAGGGCGTTCGTGCCGGTCGATTCCAGCCAGACCCACCGGCCGTCCTTGTGCTGAAAGCGGTACGTGACCAGCAGCGGCGTCTGAGCGGCAAGCGCCTGCTGAAACACCTGCATCACGCGGTCACGGTCATCCGGGTGGATGCCTTCGAACACATTCACGCCCAGCCGCTCCTCCGGGGTGTAGCCCAACAAGTGCTGCACGGCCGGGCTGATGTAGAGCGTCTCACCGCTCAGCGCCACAAGGGTCACCAGGTCATAGCTGTACTCGGCCAACTTGCGGTAGCGGCGTTCCTGCCGCTGCAGCTGCGCGTTCAGCTCACCGCGTTCCAGCGCCAGCGCACACTGAGCCGCCACCGCACGCAGGTGCTGGCGATCGGTTTCGCTCAGGGCCCGGTCCTCCCGAAAAGAAAGCGTGATGGCGCCGGTCACCTGTCCCCGCAGCCTCAGGGTCAGCACGGCATGACTGCCCGTTGCAGAGCCACGGGCGTGTTGCAGGTGCGGATACAGGGTGGCCCAGTCCTCAGCGGTCAGAAACAGATCACGGCCCTCACGGATGGCGTCCGCGGCGGGAATGCCAGCCATCAGGGAGAAGCTGCGCCAGGGACGCTCGACATCCTCGGGGTATCCGGCGCTCCCCAGAACGTGGACCTCTCCCCCATCCACCCGCAGCACGCCCCCAGCCACCGCCCCCATGGCCGTCAGCCCTTGCAGCAGAATGACCTGCACGACCTCGGCCGTGGTGCTGGCACCGGCCAACGCGGTCGCCAGCCCTTCCAGGGCGCGCGCACGCTGCTCGGCCTGGAGGCGTACCGTCACGTCGCGCACCTGCACCAGCACAGCGCTCACCCGGGGATCATGCCGCAGGTTGACGGCGGTACCCTCCAGCCAGCGCCAGGCGCCACTGACATGCCGTATTCGGTAGGGACACAGGGTCACGGTGACACCGGGCGGCGAATGCAGCACCTGCCGGACCAGGCGTTCGCGGTCCTCCGGGTGCAAGGAGGCGACCTGGCCACAGTCCGAACCGGCGCCGAAGTCGTGGTTACCGCCCAGGCACTGCCGCACCGAGGGGCTTTGGTACAGGACATGGCCCTGCCCATCAAGCAGGATGATCAGGTCCGTGCTGTGTTCGATCAGGGCCTTGAACGGCGTGTCACTGCTGTAGAGCGCACTGAGGGAAAAGGGAGGTGTCGGAAGGTCAGTCACATAAACCTCAATGCGGGCCGCAGCCCGAGCAGAAACCGCTCACAGGATGAAGAATAGATAAAGACGCCTCACAGCGGCCTTACTGGAGGAGTTGGCCTCCAGGTCCCTATGGGAATAAAAGCAAGAGACCCGTTCTGGCGGGTCCCTTGCTGATGCGTTTTGGTGGCGATGGACGGACTTGAACCGTCGACCTAACGATTATGAGTCGTTCGCTCTAACCAGCTGAGCTACATCGCCTTCCGAGAGGAATGCCCCGCGCGCTGGCGGGGCCTCTCTTTGGTGGAGCTGAGGGGATTCGAACCCCTGACCTTCTGAATGCCATTCAGACGCGCTCCCAACTGCGCCACAGCCCCGAAGGCCCGGTCAGATTACCAGCGCCTCCTCTCCTTGTCAACGGTCCGGGGCGGTGCGCGTCGCTGCCAGCTGAACATAGCCCTCAATCAGGTGCACCACAACCGGATTATGGGTATGAACGCCGTGCGCCTCACCGCTTCCTCCCCCCTCGATAAAGTGGGCGATAACCGCAGCCTCCCCGTCACGGGCAAGCAAAAAAGCCCGTTGTCCCTCGGCGGCGATCGAGGGCAGGCCCTCCAGGGAGGCGCGGTGCAGTTCTACGCCGCGGGGCGTGAGGCGTTCGAGGCGGTCAGCAAGCACAGGCTCACCCGCGAGGTACACGCTGCGGCGGGCATTGAGGGTCAGGTCCTCACACAGGCTGCGGATGGCCGCCTCGCCGTAGAGGTGATAGACGGCCTCGGGAGCTGGATCGGGGGCCAAGCGGGAAAGGTCGCGGTCGAGGGCCCCCAGGCGGTCGTCAAAGGACCGGCGGGCACGGGCGAGGTACTCGCGGGCACTGAGGGGAGCGTACTCCAAGGGATTTTGCCCGACCCGCGCGGCCAACCCCCGGCCTTCCAGGCGTTCGAGCGTCTCGTAGATTTTGGGGCGTGGAATGCCGGCCTGCCGTGCGACACGGGCAGGCACGGCTCGTCCCAGGGCCAGCAGGGCAGTGTAGGCGCGGGCTTCGTACTCGGTAAGACCCAGCGCCTGGAGATGAATAACGGCACTCATGATCGTTCAGCATACGGGAAAAGGTCGGCCCGCAGCGGTCTCAGCGGGGCAAGACGCCGGTGGGCAAGCGTTCCCTTCCTTCAGAAACAGTCAAGACGCGCGCTCTTTTGCAGAAGAAAGTTGTTCGAAACTTCTGACGTCGCGCCATACGCGGCAGAAACGAGGTTCCGATGCGTTTCCTGCTCCTGCTCACAACCCTGGCCCTGGCCCTCACGGCCTGCAAGCCCAACGAGTCCACAAGCCCTTCCACGTCGCCGGATACAACAGGCGAGACGAGCACGGCGGTGACTCCTCCACCCACCCTGCGGGCGGGCACCCTGCAGATCGCGATGGAGGGCACCTACCCGCCCTTTACCTTCCGAGATGAGCAGGGCAACCTCACCGGCTTTGATGTGGACATCGCGCGGGCGCTCGCGGAGGAGATGGACCTGCGGCCTGAGTTTGTGCTCACTGAGTGGAGCGGGATTCTGGGCGGGCTCCAGGCGGACAAGTACGACGTCATTCTCAACCAGGTGGGCATCACCCCCGAACGGCAGGAGACCATTGGCTTCAGCGAGCCGTATGCCTATAGCCAGCCGCAGATCATCGTGCGCAAGGGCAGTGACTTTCAGCCCCAGACGCTGGAAGACCTCCGGGGCAAGCGGGTCGGCGTAGGCCTGGGCAGCAACTTCGAGCAGCAGCTGCGGGAGGTGGGCGGCATCGAGGTGGTGACCTACCCCGGCGCGCCGGAGTACCTGGCGGACCTGGCGGCTGGGCGCATCGACGCCGCGTACAACGACCGTCTGCTGGTGGGCTACCTGATCAACAAGGACAACCTGCCCGTCGAGGGGGCCGGAGTGGTCGGCGAGCCCGAGCCCGTCGGGGTGGCCTTTAAGAAGACGAACACGGCGCTGGGCGAGGCGATCAACCGCGCGCTGAAGGAGATCAAGGCGAACGGCACCTACGCCCGGATCAGCGAGCAGTGGTTTGGTGAGGATGTGAGCCAGCCTTGACGCCTCCTGCCCCCAGAGCATCTGCGCATGATCTCGGAAGCTGAGCGCATCCTCCAGAGTGCCTGGGCGGCGCTGCCCACCCTGCTCGCCGCCGCGCCCATCACGCTGGGCTACGCGCTGGCGGCCATGCTGCTGGGGCTCCCGCTGGCGCTGCTCGTCGCCCTGGCCCGGCTCTCGGAAGCCGCACCCTTGCAGGCCGTCAGCGGCGTGTACGTGTCCTTTATGCGCGGTACGCCGCTGCTGGTGCAGATCTTTATGGTGTACTACGGGCTGCCCGCCTTCGGTGTCACGGTCAGCCCGCTGGTGGGCGGCGTGACGGCCCTGACCCTCAACACGGCCGCCTACCTCTCGGAAACGATGCGCGCAGCCATCCTCAGCGTGCCGCGCGGACAGTGGGAGGCGGCCTACAGCCTCGGCCTCACCCCCCGGCAGACGCTGCGGCTGATCGTGCTCCCTCAGGCGGCGCGGGTGGCTCTCCCCAGCCTGGGAAATACGCTGATCGGGCTGGTGAAGGACACATCGCTCGTTTCCGTCATCACGGTGGTCGAGCTGCTGCGCAGCGCTCAACTGGTGATCGCGCGCACCTTCGAGCCCTTTGGGCCGTATCTGGCCGCGGCGCTGATCTACTGGGCGATCAGCAGCCTGCTCGAACTCGTGCAGCGGAGCCTGGAAGCCCGGCTGGCGCGGCGCGGGGAAAAGGCAACAAAAAGCCCCGGCCGAAGCCGGGGTCTTTGATGGTGGGCGGTACAAGATTTGAACTTGTGGCCCCTCGCGTGTGAAGCGAGTGCTCTACCGCTGAGCTAACCGCCCTTACCCTTGCCGCACCCTTGAAGCTGTGGTGGGCCCTGCCGGATTTGAACCGGCAACCAATCGGTTATGAGCCGACTGCTCTGACCGTTGAGCTAAGAGCCCGGGGCCTGGAGCGAGGGGAAGTGTAGCAGTGCATGCCCAGCTTGTCAAACGGGGTAGAGTACGGGTCATGCGGGTCGTGCACGTGGCGTCGGAAGTGTTTCCCTTTGCGCGTTCGGGAGGGCTGGGCGACGTGCTCGCGGCCCTGCCCGCCGAGCAGGCACGGCTGGGCGCGGAGGTGACGGTGCTGTCACCGTGGTACGCGTCCCTCGCCGGCACGCCCGAGGAGGTTTGGCGCGGCGAGGTGTCTGGCCTCGGCCCGGTCAGGGTGGGCGCGCTCCGCGAGAGGGGCGTCCGCTTTCTGTTTGTGCGGCTGCCCGAATTTGAGCGCCCTGGGCTGTACCACCCCGACGACGTGGAACGCTTCTGTGCCTTTGGTCGGGCGGTGCTGCCGGTGCTGGAGGCGCTGGACCTCACGCCGGACCTCCTGCACGGCCACGACTGGCAGGCGGGGCTGGTGGTCGCCCACGCGCACCTTGCGGGCTGGCACACGGCCTTTACCATTCATAACCTTCAGTACCAGGGCCGCTGGAATCTGGGCGAGGCGCGGGCGTGGACAGGACTGCCCGACTGGGCCTTTTCCCCGGAGGGAGTGGAATTCTACGGCGACCTGAACCTGATGAAAGCGGGCCTGGTGTTTGCCGAACAGGTCACCACCGTGAGCCCGACCTATGCCCAGGAGATCACCACCCCGCAGTACGGCGAGGGCCTGGATGGGGTGCTGGTTCGCCTCGCACGGGCGAGCCGCCTCAGCGGGATTCTGAACGGGCTTGACCAGGACCGCTGGAACCCGCGCACTGACCCCGAGATTCAGCCCTATGCGGACCCGGCGGGCAAGGCGGCCAACGGCGCCCGGCTGCGGGCCGAGTTCGAGCTGGACGGGGCGCCCATCCTGGGTGTGGTGAGCCGCCTGGCGGACCAAAAGGGGATGGACCTCCTGATCGAGGCGCTGCCGGAACTCACCGAGCGCTGGAACGTGGTGGTGCTGGGGGGCGGCGATCCCCTGCTGACCGCAGCGCTACGCGGGTGGAGTTATCATCCGCGCGTCGCCTTTGTGGCTGGCCTGAACGAGGCTTTGGCGCACCGCATCTATGCCGGGGCGGACGCTTTTGCCATGCCCAGCCGTTTCGAGCCCTGCGGCCTATCGCAGATGATCGCCCTGCGCTACGGCACCCTGCCCATCGTGCGCGAGACGGGCGGGCTGGTGGACACCGTGCCGAGTGAGGTGGGCTTCCGCTTTGCCCCCGCGACGCCGCAGGCTCTGGCCGCCGCCTGCCAGGAAGCCCGCGCCGCGTTCGAAGACCGTGCTGCCTGGCAGACCCGCATGGCACGCGGCATGGCGCTCGACTTCGGCTGGGAGAACCCTGCTCGGCATTACCTCGCGCTGTATGAGCGCCTGAGTGGAGTCAGCACAGAAAGTCCAGCAGCGCCGCGGTAAAGGCTTGTGGCGCGTCCAGGTTGGCGAGGTGCATCGCCCCGGGAATCACGTGCCGCTCGCCGCGCCCCAGTTCGGCCAGCTCCTGCGCCAGGTCCGGCGGCGTGAGCGTGTCCTCTGCGCCGACAAGGACGAGAAGCGGCACATCCAAACCCCGCAGTGTCTGGCGGTGGTCGGCCCGGTCTGCCATCGCCCGCAGCGCTCCCGCAATGCCCTGCGGCGTCGCGGACTCGATCATGGGACGGATACGGGCGAAGGTTTCGGGCCGGTGTTCCTCGCGGGCGGCCTCGATGATAAAGCCCTGGCCCTCTTGCAGCACGCGCTCCGCCTGCTCGCGGCGGTCCTGCTGCTTCTGCGGGTCATCCGCTCGGGCGGAGGTGTCGGCAAGCACGGCGCGCCCGAAGCGTTCCGGCGCCTGCGCAAGCAGTTCCAGCGCGAGGTAGCCCCCCATGCTGAGGCCCACCACCGCGACGGGCTCCGGCGGCAGGGTCGCCAGCAGGTCACGGGCCGTCGCCGCGAGGGAGGTGATGGCCCCCTTGGCCCCACCGAAGCCGGGCAGGTTCGGAGCCAGGACGTTCAGGCCCGCCCCCTCGAGCGCAGCCTGCTGCTCCTGCCACATGGCGGCGGAGAGGGGGTAGGCGTGAAGGAGGAGGGCGGTGCGGGGGCGATCAGGGGCAGGCATAGGCTCCAGGCTAGGGCTGGCGAGGGCCGGTCGCCTTAAGCGCCTCTTGAGCTCCCTCGCCCCCTGCCCGCGCTAGCATCGGAACCGTGAATCTCGCCGTTGTCCTCGTGTCCCCCAAAACGCCTGGCAACATCGGGGCGGCCGCCCGCGCGATGTTGAATATGGGCGCGCGGGAGCTGCGGCTGGTTGCGCCGCGCTGCGACCCCCTGGACAGTCAGGCGGTGGCGATGGCGGTGCACGCCGCCGACCTGCTGCGGGAAGCGCGCATCTATCCCACCCTGCGCGAGGCGCTCGCCGACCGTGACCTGACTGTAGGCACCTCCGCCCGCGTTCGCGCGGACCTGCCTCCACCCCGGCACCCCGCCCAGGTCAGGGGCCTGGTGCGCGCGGCCTCGGCACCCGCGCTGGTGTTTGGGCCGGAGGAGACCGGACTCGTCAACAGCGACCTGGAGCAGTGTCAGTTCACGGTACGGGTCCCGACCGCCGCGTACGCGAGCCTCAACGTCGCCCAAGCCGTCTTGCTGGTGTGCTACGAGTTTTTGCAGGCACAGGACGAGACGCCTGCCTACGAACGCAAGACCGCCACCCGCGAGGAGATGGAGGCCCTCTACGGCCACCTGCACGCCACGATGGAGCTGATCGGCTACACCGACGCGGTGCGCGCCCGCCACACGCTGCGGCTGTGGCGCGCGATGCTTGACCGCGCCCTGATGAGCAGCGCCGAGAGCCGCCTCTTTCGGGGCTTTCTGCGGCAGGTGGCGTGGAAGGTGGCGGATGCCGCTCGGCGCGGGACGGTGACGGGGCCCGAGACCACGGAGTGATAGAGCGCCGTTTCCGCCTCTCCCGGGGCGAAGGCGGCAGGCGGTCTCCCAACTCCGGTCACGGTTCGTGGGCCCCGCATCCCTAGACTGTCCTCATGACCGACTCGCCCGCCTCCCTGTCCTCGCCGCCACCTGCCCCACGGGGGGTGCCGCTGTCGGACCGGGTGAAGCTGGTGCGGAATGTGCTGCCGCCCCTGATCGTGCTCGTGGTGGCCGTGGTGGAGTTTGGCATCGCGCAGCTTGCCCATCCGGTGCGGGAGATCTGGGCGCACCTGCTGTTCTACGGCCTGGTGGGGCCGTCGGTGACCTTTTTTACGGTGGAATGGATTGCGGAGGGCACCCGGGCCCGGGAGCGTGCCGAGCAGGAATTGCGCCTCACCTACGCCCAGCTCAGCGCCTCGCACGGGCGGCTTCAGGCGGTGCAGGAACTCATGCGCGACCTGACCGACGCCCCTGATATGGGTGCGGTGGTGGAGGTCGCGGCGCGGGGGGCGGTGCGGGCGACCGGGGCAGCCCGCGCCACCCTGACCATTCCTGGCGGGCTCAGCGCCTCGGCCACCCGGGAGGAACCGGAGCGCCCCGGCACCCCGCTCTATCCCCTGCGCGTCGCCATTCCGGGGGGAGGCGCGCTCGCGCTGCATTTCGATACCCCCCCCACGCCGGAAACGGAGGCGCTCGCGCAGGCCCTCGCCGCCGAGGTGGCGACCGGGGTGGAAGCCGCGCGGCAACGCACCCTCGACCTGATGACCCTCCACAGCGTAGACCAGTCCATCCGCGCCGAGCGCAACATGCGCCGGCTGCTCGCACGCGTCACGCACAACATGGCCGAGCGGGTGGGGGCCGGGGCGCGGGCCGTGTACCTGCGGGACCAAGACGGCCTGTTGCGACTGGAGTACTCCGGGCACGCGGGCGGTGAAAGCGGCGGCGGCGCTCCAGCCCCCGCCTTTGTGGCGCGGGTGGCCGAAGCGGGCACCCCGCTGGTGGCCAGCCCCCAGGAGGCGGCCGAGGTGTTTCCCGAGGCCAAAAGTGCTTTGGGCCTTCCCATGCGCGACGAGGAGGGCCTGGTCGGCGTGCTGGTTCTGGGAGACGCCCGCCCAGACGCCTTTGCGGAGGCGCGCCTCCCCCTGCTCGCCCTGCTGGTGGGGCAGGCCACGCTGGCGGTGCGCAATGCCCGCGCCTACCTGTACTCCGAAGAGCTCGCCATCAGTGATGAGCGGGCCCGCATCGCCCGCGAGATTCACGACGGCGTGGCGCAGTCTCTCGCCTTTTGTGCCCTGAAGCTCGACCTGGTCGCTCGGCAACTGCACAGTGATCCGCAGGGGGCGGAGGCGGAGGTGCGGGCCGCCACCGCCCTACTGCGCGAGCAGATCCGCGAGGTTCGCCGCTCGATCTTCGCGCTGCGCCCCATCGACCTCGAACGCTACGGCCTGCTGGAGACCGTGCGGCGCTACGTGGAGGATTTCGGCCAGCAGAACAACCTGCGCACCACACTCAACGTGACCGGCGATATTCACCTTGCGCCGGGGGACGAGGCGATGGTGTTTCGCATCCTGCAAGAAAGCCTCAACAACGTCGCCAAGCACGCCCGTGCCCGTGAGGTCACCGTCACCCTGCACGGTGGCGAGCGTGTCACCCTGCGCGTGCAGGACGACGGCGCGGGGTTTGACCCCGAGCAGATTTCTGGGCGGGTCAGCAGCGCGGGGGGCCTGGGCCTGATGCAGATGCGCGAGCGCGTCGAGAGCCGCGGCGGCCGCTACCGCATCCTCAGCAGCCCCGGCCACGGAACGCTGGTGGAGGCGGAGGTGCCGCAGGCGTGAGAGGCGCGGTTAATCTCTATCCACAGCCACACGCACCACAGGAACATTTTAGCCAACCGCAAGTACTACACTTGGGGAAGACGGGAAAATCAGGGTGTGGCTTCGGTCTTTCATAGCTACTGATAACCCAGTCCTTGTATGAATAAAGAGATTTCCAACACCTCCAGCAATGCGTCCTCCTATCAATGTATTTACGTTCGTACTCTTCTCTCTCTTCCTGATGTCTACGACGCTCCTCTTCTTCAACAGCAGCAGCTTCGGCACGCTGCTTTTGCAATCGTTCAAAGTCTGTCATAGGTCTAGGCTTGGATAGTTTTTCTCGAAGTAAAGCCTTAAGTTCCCAGTTAAAAATATCCTGAGGCTTTAAGAACTTAATATTACAATTGCATGCAGCCTCCAAAAGTACAGTAAGCGGTATTTGCTCAACTCTGCGATGACGACGCACGTAAGTTAAGCAAACGTCATCATCTCTAATTTCGGATAGATCAACGACTGCTCCAATGTCCAGTCCAGGCCAGAAATACCCAACTACTCTGAACTCCGCATTTTCCAACTTCTCAAGCATCCTTCTAGGAAGATAGCTTTCGAGAGGAGGTTTTACGGACGCAAAGCCATATCACCCCAAAAGGGGATTGACAAGAGCCACCAGGCCAACTCCTCTAATTCAACATCCTCTCCCCCGGCACCTCCAGCACGAAGGGCAGAATCGGCACCTGCGCCCGCATTCCCCAGGCGTCTTGCATCACGTAGTGACCCTCCATCCGGCCGGGCGTGTCCTGCACAGTCACAAAGGAGTCGTACACGAAGACGCCGCCGGGCGGGATCACGGGCTGCTCGCCGACCACGCCCTCACCGTCCACGACCGTCTGGCGGCCCCCGGCATCCACGATCTGCCAGTGGCGGGCGAGGAGTTGCCAGGTCTCCTCGCTGTGATTCTCGATACGGATCACGTAGGTAAAGACCTGGCGCCCAGGGGTGGAGTGCGCGGAAAGGTGGAACACGTTCACGTGAACGCGCACGTCGGGCGCTGGGGGGGAGGTGGAATGGCCCATACCGCGAGGATAGCGGCAGGGCGTACACTCGCCCCCGTGAGTTCCCAACAACAGCACATCAACCGCGAGTTCCTGTTCGCCCTGCTGCGCGAGGCAGCACCCAGAGGCTTCGAGCGCCGCGCCGCCGACGTGTGGAAGCGGGAGGCGAGTGGCTTCGCCCGCGTCAGCGAGGACCACTACGGCAACGTCTACGCCGAACTTGGCCCAGAAGACGCGCCCGCCATCGCCCTGCTGGGGCATCTCGACGAGATCGGCCTGATCGTCAGCCACGTGGGTGACGAGGGATTCCTCAGCGTGCTGGGCATCGGCGGCTGGGATCCACAGGTGCTGGTGGGCCAGCGCGTTCGCCTGCTCGCGCCGGATGGGGACATCATCGGGGTGGTGGGCAAAAAGGCGATTCACGTGCTCGACCCCGAGGAACGCAAGCAGGCCAGCAGGCTGGAAGACCTCTGGATTGACGTGGGCTTGAGCCAGGAGGAGGCGCGGGCCCGGATCCCCGTGGGCACACCCGGCGTGATCGAGCAGGAGCCGCTCTGGGTGGGAGACAAGATCGTGAGCCGTGCCCTCGACAACCGAGTGGGCGCGTTTATCGTGCTGGAGGCGCTGCGTGCCCTGGGGGGCGAGGACCTGAAGCACCGCGTCGTCGCTGTCGGCACCAGCCAGGAGGAGATCGGCAGCTACGGCGCGCAGGTGGGGAGTCACCGCCTCAGGCCAGTCGCGGGCGTCGCCGTGGACGTGACCCACGAAACGCGGCAACCCGGTGTCAGCGAGAAGAAGTACGGCGTGGTGCCCTTCGGCTCCGGTGCCAACCTCGCGGTCGGCCCGCTCACCAGCCCGGTCATCCTGCGGCAGATGATCGCCGCCGCACAGGAAAAAGAGATTCCCTACACCCTCAGCGCCAATCCGCGCCTGACGTACACCGACGCAGATACCATGATCCTCTCCCGCTCCGGTGTCCCCGCGGCGGTCGTCAGCGTTCCCAACCGCTACATGCACTCCCCCAACGAGATGGTGGACGCGCGTGACGTGCGGGCCTGCATCGACCTCATCGCCGCGTGGGTGAGGAGCTTGGACGCCGAACCCGACTTTACCCGCTGACCCCCGCAACGGGACGCGGAAGGAGCGCCTCGCTATTCCAGCGCGTTCAGGCCCGTCACGTCCCGGCCCACGATCAGCGTATGGATGTCGTGGGTGCCCTCGTAGGTGTCGACCGTTTCCAGATTGAGCATGTGGCGGATGACCGGGTATTCGGTGGTAATGCCGTTGCCGCCCAGCATCTCGCGGGCAAGACGAGCACCATTGAGGGCCACCCGCACGTTGTTCCGTTTGGCCACAGACACCCGCCCGAAGGTCATCCGCCCGCTGTCTTTGAGGCGGCCCAGCTGTACGGCGAGAAGCAGCCCTGCCGAGTGGTCCGTGACCATCCGCACCAGCTTGTCCTGCACGAGCTGGCGCTGAGCGATGGGCTTGCCGAAGGTGGAGCGGCCCGTCGTGTACGCCAGCGCCGTCTCGTACACGGCCTCCAGCGCCCCCATCGCGCCCCAGGCGATGCCGAAGCGGGCGGAGGTGAGGCAGCCGAGCGGGCTTTTCAGGCCGTCCGAACCGGGCAGCAGGTTCTCGGCGGGAATGCGGCAGTCTTCCAGCACGATCTCGCCCGTCACCGAGGCCCGCAGGCTCATCTTGCGCTGGATCTTGGGCGTGGAGAAGCCCTTCGCGTCCCGGGGGACGATAAAACCGCGCACCACGCCCGCATCATCCTTGGCCCACACGACGGCGAGGTCCGCGACGGGGCTGTTGGTGATCCACATCTTGTTGCCGTTCAGGACGTAGTCACCGCCGTCCCGGCGGGCGCGGGTGCGCATCGCGCCGGGGTCGGAGCCGCCGTCGGGCTCGGTGAGGCCGAAGCAGCCGATCAGCTCGCCGGAGGCCAAGCCGGGAAGGTACTCCCGCTTCTGTTCCTCAGAGCCGTAGACGTGGATGGGATGCATCACCAGGCTGCCCTGCACGCTGGCCGCGCTCCTGAGGCCGCTGTCACAGCGCTCAAGCTCGTACATCATCGCCCCGTAGGCGCTGTAGGTGGCGCCTGCGCCGCCGTACGCCTCGGGAACCGTGGGGCCCAGGAGGCCCATCTGGCCAAACTCGCGCATCACCTCGCGGACGGGCAGCTCCTCGCGGTCCCACCACTCCGCGATCCGGGGCATGAGTTCGCTGTCCACGAACGAGCGGACACTCTGCATGACGAGCTGCTCGTCGGGGCCGAGCAGGCTGCGGGCCTGAAAGTAATCGAGCATGGGGACTCCTTGAAGGGCGAGCGGCCAGCTTCCAACCGCAGGAAGAGATGGGGAAGGTCGCGGTCTTTCTATCAGATGTTCCGGGAGAAGATCAGTCTGCGTTCCCGGCGGGTTCCGCGAGGCCGAGTTCCCGCAGCACCTCCGCCGTGTGCTGGCCCAGCGTGGGCGGGGCGCGGCGCACCGGGGGCCTTGCCCCGCCGATGTCCCAAGGGGGCGCGGTGACGGTGGTGGTGCCCAGCGAGGCGTGCGGGACCGAGACGGCGACGTGACGCGCCCGCACGTGCGGATCTGCAAAAACTTCCGCCAGGTTATTGACCGGGCCGCAGGGCACCCCCGCCGCGTCCAGCCGCGCCATGATCTCCGCGCGTGTGAAGCGCGCCAGCCCGCTCAGCAAGCGGGTATCCAGCTCCTCGCGGTGCCGCACCCGGCCCTCGTTGGTGGCAAAGCGGGGGTCGCGCCCCAGCTCGGTCAGCTCCAGCGCCTGGCAGAACCTGCGCCACAGCGCGTCGTTGCCCACAGCGACATTGATCAAGCCGTCCCCGCACTTCAAGGTGCCGTAGGGGACGATGCTGCGGTGATCATTGCCGATGGGCACCGGCACCTCGCCGGTCGTAAGGTAGCGCCCGACCTGGCTGCTGCCCAGCGCGATCACGCTTTCGAGCAGGTTCACGTCCAGCCGCTGTCCCCGCCCGCTGCGTTCCCGCCCATAGAGGGCCGCCAGGATCGCCTGGGTGAGAAGCGCCCCCGAGAATACGTCCGCCACCGCCACGCCGACCCGAACGGGCGGCCCGCCCACGTCGCCGTTGTAGCTCATCAGGCCGCCCATGCCCTGCGCGATGACGTCGTATCCGGCGCGGTCGCGGTACGGCCCGTCCTGCCCGAAGCCGGAGACGCTGGCGTAGATCAGGCGGGGAAATTCGGCGTGCAGGGCGTCCCAGCCAAAGCCCAGGCGCTCAAAGGTGCCGGGGCGGAAGTTCTCGACCAATACGTCCGCCTGCGCGATCAGGCGCCGCGCGGCCTCCCGGCCCTCCGGCGTCTTGAGGTCGAGGACGACGCTGCGCTTGTTGCGGTTCACACTCAGGAAGTAGCTCGACTCCTTGCCCCCCTCCGAGGTCTGAAAGGGTGGCCCCCAGGCGCGGGTGTCGTCGCCCCCGGGGGGTTCCACCTTGATCACGTCGGCGCCCAGGTCCCCCAGCAGCATGGTGCAGAAGGGGCCGGTCAGTACCCGGGTGAAGTCCGCCACCTTCACCCCGGCAAGCGGCAGGGCGGCCACGTTCGGTTCCTCAGGCAGCATGCTCCAGTCTCCCACGTTCCCAAGGAGGAGCCCGGAGAGAGTGGGCCTCAGTCCAGCCCCATGCTGATGAACTTGGTCTCCAGGTACTCGTCCAGGCCCCAGTGACCGCCCTCGCGGCCCACACCGCTGTTTTTCATGCCGCCAAAGGGCACGTGGGGTGAGGCGGCACTCGGCACACCGTCATTGATGCCCACAATGCCGTACTCCAGCGCCTCGGCCACCCGCCAGGCGCGGCTCAGGTCGCGGGTGTAGGCGTAGGCGGCCAGGCCGTACTCGCTGTCGTTGGCGAGGCGCAGGGCCTCCTCCTCGGTGCCAAACACCACGACGGGCGCCACCGGGCCAAAGGTTTCCTCGCGCAGGATCAGGCTGCCTTCAGCCACATCGGTCAATACCGTGGGCTGAAAGTACAAGCCCTCCTTCACGTGGCCACCGACGGTGACCTTCGCGCCGCGCCGCAGGGCGTCCTCCACCTGCGCCTGAATCTTGTCCAGGCCCGCCTGCTCGACCACTGGGCCGACGTTGGTGGTGTCCAGGAGGGGATCTCCCAGGACGAGCTGGGCCGTCTTCGCGGTGAGAATGTCGGTAAACTCCTGCGCCACCTCGCGCTGCACGTACACCCGGTTGGTGCTGATGCAGGTCTGTCCGGCGTTGCGAAACTTGGAACCGATCACCTCGCGCGCAGCCTTCTCCAGATCGGCGTCCGCGAAGATCAGGAAGGGCGCGTGGCCGCCGAGTTCCAGCGAGACGCGCTTGATCGTCCTCGCGGCCTGCTGGTAGAGCAGCCGTCCGACGGCGGTGCTGCCGGTAAAGGTGAGCTTGCGGACCCGCTCGTCCTCCATGAAGGGGACCGTGAAGGCCGCCGCGTCGCTGGTGGGCAGGACTTGCAGGGTATTTGCCGGGCCGCCCGCCTCCAGCCACAGTTCGGCCAGGTAGAGCGCGGTCATCGGGCTCTGCTCGGCGGGCTTGAGGATCATCACGCACCCGGCAGCCAGGGCGGGGGCGGCCTTGCGGGTGACCATGCCCGCGGGGAAGTTCCAGGGGGTGACGGCGTAGACGATGCCGACGGGCTCTAGGCTCGTCAGGCCGCGCTTGTGGTCAAACCGCATAGTGATGCGCTCGCCGCTGATACGTCCGGCCTCCTCCGCGCACCACTCGATAAAGGAGGCCGCGTAGTGCACCTCGCCGCGCGTCTCGGTGATCGGCTTGCCCATCTCCAGCGTCATCAGGCGGGCAAGCTCCTCCTTGTGCGTCAACATCAGGTCGTGCCAGCGGCGCAGTACCTGGCCGCGCCTGTACGGGTTGACCCG
Source organism: Deinococcus sp. YIM 77859 (assembly GCF_000745175.1). NCBI lineage: Bacteria > Thermotogati > Deinococcota > Deinococci > Deinococcales > Deinococcaceae > Deinococcus > Deinococcus sp. YIM 77859. The sequence goes on along the minus strand of NZ_JQNI01000002.1, from coordinate 2,287,413 downwards.
GCGCCATTCCCTCAGGGCAGCCTCGGCGGCGTCGATGGCCCGGCGGGCGTCGTCGGCGGTGCAGTCGGCCACTGCGCCGATGGGTTCCAGGTTGCCGGGGTGAATGACCTCGAAGGTCCTGGGCGTGCTGCGCCACTCGCCAGCGAAGTAGGCCCGGCTGCGGGTCACGGGGTCACTGTTCCGTTCGTTCTGGGTCGGGGTGGTCATACGGGCTCGCTTTCTGCGGGCGCCTGGAAAGGGGCGGGAACGGGGCGCCGCGCACCGGAATCTCCGGCAGGTCTTGAGTCCCAATGTGAGGTCAGCGAGGAAACCACGTCAAGCCGGGCGTCCAGCACGCTGTCCGGCACCCCGCTCAACGCCTCCCGCACCACCTCCAGCCCCGCGCCGGGCCGGTGCCCCCACTCGCTGAGGGTGCGCTTCCAGTGACGAGCGCCGGGCTGACCTGCAAAAAGGCCCAGGGTATGCCGCATCATTCGGTGGAGGGGCTGGCCCTTGGCGAGCTGTGCGGCGACGTAGGGCAAAAAGGCTTCGATGGCCTCACGGCGGGTGGGTGGGGTGGCGTCTTCCCCGAATACGTCGCGGTCGGCGGCGGCGAGAAGGTAGGGGTCCTGGTACGCGGCGCGGCCGATCATCACGCCATCCGCCCAGGTGAGGTGCTCCCGCGCGGCCTCCAGCGTGAGCACGCCGCCGTTGAGCACGACCGTCAGGTGAGGAAAGTCGGCCTTGAGTTGCCGCACCACCTCGTAGCGCAGGGGCGGGATTTCGCGGTTCTCCTTGGGAGAGAGACCCGAGAGCCACGCCTTGCGCGCGTGGACGATAAAGGTCTCGCACCCGGCCTCCGCCACCGTTCGCACGAAGCGCGTGAGGTGCTCGTAGCTGTCCAGATCGTCGATCCCAATGCGGTGCTTCACAGTGACGGGGAGGGACGTGCCGCGGCGCATCGCCTCCACCGCGCGGGCCACCACGTCCGGCGTCCCCATCAGGCAAGCCCCGAAAGAGCCGCTTTGTACACGGTCGCTGGGGCACCCGCAGTTCAGGTTCACTTCACAGTAGCCCCAGTCCTCGGCGATCCGCGCGCATTCGGCGAGTGCCGCCGGGTCGCTCCCGCCCAGCTGCAGGGCGACGGGCTGCTCGGCCGCACCGAAGCCTAGGTGCCGCTCGCGGTCGCCATGCAGAACCGCTCCGGTGGTGACCATCTCGGTGTACAGCAGGGTCCGCCGGGTCAGCGTGCGGTGGAAGGCCCGGCAGTGCCGGTCAGTCCAGTCCAGCATGGGCGCGACCGAAAGCGTGTGGGGGGCGGGGGTGGGGGCCGTCATCAGCCCGCCAGTGTACGGGAAAGGCACGGGGGCAAAAGGGGATACAGGCAGCGTTTTCTGGCGGCTTTATTTCCCGGCTCGGTCATCCCCCTCCGGCTCCTTCGTCACCTGCGCCTCCTCGCCCGCGCGAACGGTCCGGCGTGGCTCGACGATCAGGCCCGCCTCCACCTTGGCCCCGGCCTGAACGGTCGTGCGGGCGCCGATCACGGCGGGCGGGCCGTCCGCACCCCCGCCCCCCACCTCGGCCCCCGCCTCCACGGTCACCTCCTGGTCCAGGATGGCGCGGCGCACCCTTGCCCCGGCCCGCACGGTCGCGCCGGGTTGCACAACGCTGTCCCGCACGACCGCCCCCGCCTCCACCACCGCACCCGGACCGACCACGCTGCGGATGACCTCGCCCCCGATCACCGCCCCCCCGCACACCAAGGCCTGCTCCAGACGGGCGGTCCCCTCGATCCGCGTGGGCGGCCGCGAGATGCTGCTGGTGATAAAGGGCCAGTCCGGCGTGTCGAGCGGAAAGCCGCGTCCGTCCAGGAAGTCCTGGTGGGCTTGCCAGTAGGCCCCCAGTGTACCCACGTCCATCCAGTACCCCTTGAGCGGGAAGGCGTAGGCGTCACCCCTCTTGACCAGGGCGGGCAGAAGCTGCTCGCCGTAGTCTCCGAGCTCGCCCTGGGCCTCGAGTTCGGCCAGGGTCTCCAGCAAAACAGCGGCGTCGTAGGCGAAAATCTCGGCGGTGACGGTGGGGCCCAGCGGCTCGTCCGGCTTGTAGGCGAATTCGGTGACCTTGCCCTGCGTCCCCGCCCGCACGTTGCCGAAGCGGCTGGCCTGCGCCTCCTCGACCTCGGTGGTGACCATCGTGACGCTCGCGCGGCGCTCCACGTGGGCACGGATCACGTCAGAATAGTCGAGCTTGTAGATGTGGTCGGCGCTGAGCACGAGCACCACGTCCGGTCCGAACTCGCGGATCAGCCCCGCATGCTGGGCGAGGGCGTGCGCGTTGCCCTGCGCGAACTCTCCCTCCTCGTTCTGAGGACTGGAAAAGGGCGGCATGACCACCAAGCCGCCGCGTGTGCGGTCCAGGTCCCAGGGCCGCCCGCCCGAGAGGTGGTCGTTCAGGCCGTGGGGGAGGTACTGCTCGATCACCCACACATCCTGAAGGCCGCTATTGACCAGGTTGGAAAGGGTGAAGTCGATCAGCCTGTAGGTGCCCAGGAACGGCACGGCAGGCTTGGCGCGTTCGGTGGTGAGGGGCGAAAGGCGGCTGCCCTTGCCCCCCGCGAGCACGATGGCGAGAACCTTCTGACCAGCGATACGAGGGGCCACGCCTGCGAGTGTGGCGGATCGGGAGGGGAGGTGCGTGAGCGCAGGCTAGGGGGCGCTTCATCACGGGCCCACCGCTGAAGGCGCGCACTTCACACGACGAGGTCAGTCTCCCCTCCCCCCCCTCCCTTCAGGAACACGAAAGGTACCGTTCGGTCTGGCCCCCTAGGCTGGTCCGCAGGAGGCCCGAGATGGTCTGGATGTTCTGGTTTGCCGCAGCGGTCCTGGCGGCCATGACGTACTTCGCAGCGAGACAGGCTCGCCACAATCTCCGGCTGAACGAGGGGGGCTCCCGGCCGAGCCCGGCCCCTCCACTGCAGACGCGGCCCCTTCACTGGGGGCGTGTCTCCCCCCAGTCCCGTGCCCGCTGAGCCCTCATCATTTTGGCGGATGCGCGCCTCACCCCTGGCCCCTACGCTCGTGGCATGAAGGTAACCCGTCACTTCAGCGACACCCGAACCGGAGAGGGCCGCGTCCGGTTCCTGATCGGGGCGGGAGGCGTGCGGCTGGTGGTGGAAGGCCCGGGCTGGCAGCACGGCAGCACGCACGCCACGCTGGAGGATGCGGCCACCTTTCTCGCGGTGGTGCCGGGGCTTTCCCAGGAGCTCTACGAGCAGGCGCTGGATGACCTGGAACAGCGGGCGCAGTTGGGCGGCGCAGCGTAGCCAGGCCAACAGGCCAGCGCGTTCTGCCCCAGCTCCTTTTCCTACCCCGCCGCCCCCACGGCACGTTCCGCCTCGGGGTTCGCCTCGGAGCGGCCCAGGTACGCCGCCACGTCGGGCCACTCGATGATGCCAAAGCGGCTGTTGCGGATGGCGGGCGTAAAGCCGGCGTCGACGGCAATGCGAATCAGCTCGCGCACGGTGGCCTTGTGCCGCCCGTGCCCTCCCGCCGCGCTGACGACGTTCTCCTCCATCATCGTGGAGCCGAGGTCGTTCGCGCCGTAGTACAGCGATGCCTGCGCGACCTTGAAGCCCTGCCCCGGCCAGGACGCTTGGATGTTGGGCACGTTGTCCAGGGCGATGCGGGCAATCGCGAGCTGCTGAAGGTACTCGTGGGCGCTGGCACCGGGGGCTTTGCCGTGCAGGCGGGTGTGCTCGGTCTGAAGGGTCCACATGGCGAAGCCAGAAAAGCCATTCCCGCCGTACAGGGCGTTCGCTCGGTCCTGCTGCTCGCGGAGCTGCACGAGGTGGCGGGTCCGCTGCGCGTACGTCTCCCCAAAGCCGATCACCATCGTGCTGATGGTGTACAGGCCCCTCCGCTGCGCCGCGTCGATGATGCGAAACCAGTCCTCGGAGCGGATGCGGGCCGGAGCTGCTCGCTGGCGCACCTCGTCTTCCAGAATCTCACCGCCCGCCCCAGGCAACCCGTCCAGGCCCGCCTCGATCAGCGTGCTCAGCACGTCGTCCAGCGTGAGACCAAACGCCCTTTCCATAAAGAGCACCTCTTCAGGAGAAAAGGCGTCGATCCTGATGCCGGGGTGACGCGCCTTGATGTGCCGCAGCAGACCCGTGTAGTACTCGAGGCCCAGTGCCGGGTTCACGCCGCCCTGCAGCAGGATGCGGGTACCACCTGCGGCCTCGAGCTCGGTGATCTTGGCACTGATCTGCTCGTAGGTGAGGGTGTAGCTGTCCGGTTGCCGCCGAGTGCGGTAAAAGGCGCAGAAGTTGCAGCCCACGTTGCAGATGTTGGTGTAGTTGATGTTGCGGTCAATCAGGAACGTGACAACGTCCGGGCGGGTGCGCGCCAGGCGCAGCTCGTGAGCCACAGCAGCCACCTCGGGCAGCGGCAGGTGGTACAGCGCTTCGATTTCGGGGGCGCTGAGGCGCTCGCCGGACGCGGCCTTGTGAAGAATCGCGGTTCCCGCAGCAGGCATCGGCGCAGTCATGAGGGCAGGCTAGCACCGGCCGGGGGCGGCAGGCGTCCCGCCGGGGCGTCCGGCACCAGCAGCAGCACCGTGCCGGTTTTGAGGGGAAGCGCCTCCCAGGCTTCGGTCACGGTGAGGAGGTACCCTTCCGCTGCTCGCAACCGCACAAACTCACGGTGCGGCAGGTCCACGAGCGCTTCTCCAGTCAGGCAAGTGAGCCAGCCGGATACGGCCGGGCCGCGCACCTTCCCACTCAGGGCCAGCACGCGCAGCAGACCGCCGGGCAGCGTGATCCACTCCCCCGGTGTGCCCTGGGCCAGCCGCGCCAAGTGCAGCGCCTGTGGGGGCTCCGGCCGTGGCAAGCGCGCAGGCACGTTCCGTTCCTACGCTCCGCGCGCCGCCTGGTTCAGCTTCTTGCTCGCCTGAAGCGCCAGGCCCTTGGCTTTGTTCACGTCCAGACCAAGCGCGGGAGCCACGTCCTCCACTCGGCGGCCCTGTTCGCGGGTGGCGGTCAGCAGCAGGCGCTCAGGCTCGCTCAGCACCCCCAGGTACGGCTTGAGGTCGGCCCAGGTGAAGGCGGGTTTGGAGGCTGTCGGGCGGGAAGCCGTCCGTTGGCTCGCCTGAGCCGCCGTCTTTTTGGGAGCGGCCTTGGTGACCGTCTTGCTGGTCTTCGCCCGAGACGACGCCCGGTTCGTCTTGACCGGCTTCTGTGCGGCCTTTTTCGGCGCCTTGCCGCGTTCTTCCAGAATCTCCAGGGCACGCTCGGCGGTCAGGCTCGCCCCCTCCTCGCTCGGGCGCAGGGTCGCATTCTTCTCTCCGTCCGTCAGATAGGGCCCGTAGCGGCCCGACTTCAGCAGGATGGGCGCGCGCCCCTCATACTCAAAGGTTTTGAGGGGGGCAGCCGCAGTCCCCCGCGCCCGAAAACGCGGTTGCAGAAAGAGCGCTTCGGCCTCGGGCAAGGTGATGGTCAAAAGCTGCTCGTGGTGAGCGAGGCTCCGCGAGTCATTTCCCCGCTTCAGGTACGGCCCGAACTTGCCGTTCATCGCCCAGATTTCTTCGCCCTCCGACACGCCCACCAGGCGCGGGAGACTGAGCAGCTGTAGGGCACGCTCCAGCGTGATGCTGCCCAAGTCGTCGCCCGGAAACAGGCTGGCCGTACGCAGCGGCGGGTTCCCCTCGCCCAACGTGACGTAGGGGCCGTAGCGCCCGGCACGGGCCACCACCGGCTCCCCGCTGGCGGGATCGGTGCCCAGCACGCGGTCACCGGTGGGGCGGCGCAGCAGCTCCTCGGCCTTTTCGGCCGTCAGCTCATCGGGCGCGAGGTCTTCGGGCAGGTTGGCCTTGTGTTCACCGCGCTGGATATAGGGGCCGTAGCGGCCCACCCGGACCTCAATCCCGGTGCCTTCCAGCCTGGGCACCTGGATGGTGGCAATCCCCCGCGCGTCGATCTCCCCCATCTTGGAGTCGATCAGGGGGCGCAGCGCCATCCCCTCGCCGCCCTCACCCAGGTAGAAGCGGCGCAGATACGGCACCCGCCGCGCTCGCCCGCCCGCGATATCGTCGAGGTCTTCTTCCATCCGCGCGGTGAAGTCGTAGTCCACCAGTTGTCCAAAGTGCCCTTCCAGCAGGGCGGAGGTCGCAAAGGCCGTCCAGGTCGGAACGAGCGCCTGGCCCTTTTTGACCGCGTAGCCCCGGTCCTGAATGGTGCCCAGGATCGAGGCGTAGGTGGAGGGCCGCCCGATACCCGCCGCCTCCAGCGCCTGCACCAGGCTGGCTTCGGTGTAGCGGGCGGGAGGCTGCGTCTCATGGCGTTCTGGTTGCACGCCCTCAGCGGTCACGCGCTCGCCCTCCCGCAGGGGCGGCAGCGGCGTCTCACGGTCTTCCAGGGCGGCGGCGGGGTCATCACTCCCTTCCACATAGGCGCGCAGGAAGCCGGGAAAATCGATCGTGCGCCCCGAAGCGCTGAGGCCTACCGTTTCTCCGCCTGCCGTGCCGGTCAAACGCACCCGCAGGCTGCGGCCCCGCGCGTCCGCCATTTGTGAGGCGACCGTTCGCTTCCAAATGAGGTCATAGAGGCGCCACTCGTCACCTGTGAGCTCGCCGCGCAGCGAGTCGGGCGTGCGAAAGCTGCTTCCGGCAGGACGAATCGCCTCGTGCGCCTCCTGCGCGTTCTTGGCTTTTTTCGTGTACACACGCGGCTGCGGGCTCAGGTACTCCGGGCCGTACATCGCCTGAACCTGCGCGCGGGCTGCGTTCACGGCCTCCCCCGAGAGGGTGGTGGAGTCGGTGCGCATGTAGGTGATGTAGCCTCCCTCGTAGAGCCGCTGCGCCGCGCGCATGGTGCGGGTGGCGGCAAAGCCCAGCTTGCGGCTCCCCTCCTGCTGCAGGGTGGAGGTGATAAAGGGTGGATAGGGCCGCTGCGTAAAGGTTTTTTCCTCTGCGCTCGTCACGCTCAGGCGCTCTCCCTGGAGGCTTTCGGCGAGTGCGCGCGCGGCCGCCTCGTCCAGCAGCCGCACCTCCACCCCCGGCCTGAGCTTGCCGGTGAGGGGGTCAAAATCCTTGCCGGTCGCGAGCCGCCGCCCAGCCACGTCGGTGAGGCGGGCGGGAAAGGTCGCGCCCTGCGCCGTACGGGCGGTCACCAGCAGATCCCACCACGTCCCGCTTACAAAGCGCATTCGCTCGCGCTCACGCTCGACAAGCATGCGAGTGGCCACCGACTGCACGCGGCCCGCGCTGAGTCTTGGTGCCACCTTTTTCCACAGCACCGGGCTGACCTCGTAGCCGTACAGCCGGTCGAGCGCCCGGCGGGCCTCCTGCGCCTCGACGAGGTTGATATCGATGTCGCGGGGATGTTTGATCGCCTGCTCGATCGCCTCTTTGGTGATCTCGTGAAAGACCATTCGTTTGACCGGCACCTTGGGCTTGAGTTCCTGGTAGAGGTGCCAGGCGATGCTCTCGCCCTCACGGTCATCGTCGGTCGCGAGGATGATCTCGTCGGCCTCCGCCGCCAGCTTCTTCAGGCGAGCGACGTGCTGGCGTTTTTCAGGCGAGACGACGTACAGGGGCCGGAAGTCGTCCTCGATGTCGAGACCGAGCCGCGCCCAGGCTTTGGCGCGGTACTTCTCAGGGATATCGGCGGCACGCTTGGGCAGGTCGCGGATATGCCCGATAGACGACTCCACCGCGTACCCCTTTCCGAGGTACTTCTCGATGGTTTTGGCCTTGGCGGGCGACTCGACGATGACGAGGGTTTTGGGCATAGGCAAGAACACTCCCCGAGCAGGGACGAGGTGAGCGTAGCACGGTCTTCCAACCGCACAAGGGAAGACCTGTCACGAGGCGTCCCGCCACCGGCTCGGCAGGAGGCTCTGGTTTTCTTCATGCTACGCTCGCCGCGATGCGTGCCCGCGGCTCCACCGCTTCGCTGCTGCCCCTGCTTCTGCTCGCGGCGCTCGCCTTCGGTTTTCTGCTGCTGCCCCGCTCGCCTGCCCCCCGCGCCGCGCACCCGCATCCCACCGTGGTGGTGCTGGGTGCCGCGCAGTACGCAGGACGGCCCAGCCCGGCTTTCCAGCGGCGGCTTGATCAGGCCCTTGCCCTCTACGAAGCAGGCGGCGTGCGCCGCGTGGTGGTGACGGGTGGCCGCAGGCCTGGCGATCCTCACAGCGAGGGTGAAGTTGGCGTGACCTACCTGAATCGGCGGGGCATTCCCCGCAGCGCCCTCATCGCCGAGACGCGCAGCCGCACCACCGCCGAGAACCTGCGGGGGGCCCGGGTACTGCTGCCGCCCGGCACACCCGTCACCCTCGTGACCGACGAGGCCCACGCTCCCCGTGCCCTGGCCCTCGCCCGCGCTCTGGGCCTGGAGGCCAACGCGAGTGCCAGCCCGCTGGAGCACCCGAACCGGCGCTACCTGCTGCGTGAACGGTTGGCGCTGGTGGCCTATGCGCTGCTGGGCGTGCGGCGCTGAGGCGCGGGCCCTTCCCCACTCCCCCCGTTCCCAAACCGTAGACGCCGCGGCAGGTCAGGAGTACCCTAGAGATGTCGCGACGCGCCTTTCTCTGGAAGAGGCCTGGCCTCCCGGGACGCTTTTCCTGTGGCGCGTGTTTCGATCTCGTCAGCGGGGGCTCTACGCCCACCCGGTGCTCCTGGAGGGGCACCCTCGGAGGTCATGATGAAATTCCTGGTGACCGCCACCCCCAGCCAGGTTCCTCTGCTCGACCTAGGAACCCTGAGGCGGGTGGGGGACTGGCATACCGAGCACGCGGCGAGCGGGTGCATGGTCACGGTGCTCGCGACCGGCTGTCTCGCGGGAATTCTGGAGGCCGAGAGCCCGGCGGCGCTGCATCTCCTCCTCGCCTCCTACCCGGACCGGAACTGCTACACCTGGGAGGTGCAGGCGGTTCAGCCCATGGCCGAACGCTGCGCGCAGGAGGTGCGGGCACGCACCACCCTCCGGAAAGGTCGGCCCCTCAAACCCCAGTTGGAAGGCAGCGTGTTCCCCGCCTGGATGAACCTGCCGCCCGCCTAGCCCTTAGCTCGAGCGCCGCAACCGCCGCAGCACTCCCCTGACCTCCGGGAGCCGCAGGGCCACTGCCCCAGCAAGGTACACGCCCAGCCCCACGCTTCCCGCGACCGCCAACCCCAGCACACCGGGCCCGATGGAACCGGGCTCGGGCAGCGGGCGCGAGACGAGCCAGGCGGCCAGGCCCGCCAACGCGGCGAGGGGCAACACCCGGATGAGGTGCCCGGCGACCGCTCGACCAGGAAACCCCAGTGCCCGGCGGTACAGCAGGGCCAGTGTTCCCCCAATCACGATGCCGCTCACGGTGGTGCTCAGGCCGAAGCCAAGGAGACCCAGGCGGGGAACAAGCAGGCGGTAGAGCAGCACTTCGAGGACAAACCCGGCGGCGCTGACCACCACAGCCTCACGGGTGCGCTCGCGGGCATAAAAGGTGCGCAGCAGGATGGTCACGACCGCCCAGGGGACAAGGGCGAGCGCCCAGCCGGTGAGAATCCAGGTACCGGCGGAGAAGCGGGTGACGCTGTAGTCTCCACCCAGGTTAAAGAGGCTCACGGCGTAGGGGGCCAGCGCGACAAGCAGCGCGCTCATGGGTGCAGCAAGGAAGGTGGTGGTGCGCAGGGCCTGCACGGTCAGCGCCCGAAACTCTGGCCAGTTTCCCTCGGCGGCGAACTGCGAGAAGCGGGGAAAGAGGGCCAGGGCAGGCGAGACCACAAAGAGGCCATTGGCCATCGTAAAGAGCGCCTCCGCATTCCCGTATCCGGCGCGCGTGCCCTGCGGGAACTGCTGCGCGTTCGTGAGCAGACTCAGCACGTAGGCATTCAGAAACTGCCGCGCTCCTGCCGTCAGGGTAAAGGGCGCCATCTGCCGCAGCACACGTCTCAGCGCCGGGTGGCTTCCGAGGGCGGGCGTGGGCAGAAGCCCGAAGCGCGCGAGCGCCGGAAGCTGCACAACGAGTTGCGCAGTGCCGCCCACCAGCCAGCCGACCGCCAGCCAGGTGGCGGTCCCCGGCAGCAGCAGCAGGGCGGCGATGGCGGCCAGGTTGAACGCGACGGGAGCAAAGCTACTTTCTCGGAAGTGCTCGTCGGCGTTGAGAAGCCCCATCGCTACCGCCGAGAGGCTAATCAGCATCAGAAACGGCATCACGAGCCGCGTCATGTAGATCGCCAGCCCACGGTCCACGTTCGACGTACCGGCAAGCAGCAGGTCCACGATCCAGGGAGCCGCCAAGACGCCCAGCGCGAGCAGAACCAGGTTGACCGCGATCAGCAGACCGCTAAAGACACGGGCGAGCTGCCGCCGTCCCGCCTCGTCGAGCGTCTTGTAGACCGGAATAAAGGAATTGACAAGCGCCCCCTCTGCGAGGAGCTCGCGCAGCAGGTTGGGGACGGTGACGGCCACCAAAAAGGCGTCCAGCAGGGTATCGCCGAAGCGGTTGATGATCTGCTGGCGCACGATGCCCGAAAGCCGTGATCCCAGCGTACCGGCCATCACAATCAGGGTATTGGCACGCAGCGACCGGCGCGGGACCGGGGCGGGTGAGGCGGGGCCGCGGGGGGCACGCCGGGATCAGGAGCGGGAGGCGGAACGGTCACGCGGCCAACTGTAGTGCGGGAAGCGGCCAGCGGCCAGCCCTGGTCAGTTCCCCGGCCGCACCGGGAGCGGCTCATACACGCTCTTCACGCTGCCATTCCCGAAAGTGACTCTCGCACATGCGGCGCGGGTCGGAAGCCGCAACTCTGCACCCCTCCCCAAGTTCCCGCACCTGTGCTATATTTTCCGGTGCCCACCGGCCAAGGCCGGAGCCACCTGCGGAGAGGTGCCAGAGTGGTTGAATGGGTCGGTCTCGAAAACCGAAGTAGTCGCAAGGCTACCGTGGGTTCGAATCCCACCCTCTTCGCCAAGAACGCCGCCCCTGACCTAGGTCAGGGGCGGCGTTCAGCTCAGGCGACGGCGCTTCGGCGGGTGGAGGCGTGCAGCAGCAGGCTCCAGGCGAAGCCGCCCGCCGCCTTGGCCACGAACTGGAGCAGGATGATGCCCAGCGGAAAGCCGCCAAACGCCAGCACTGGAAACACCAGGCTGTCCACTGCGGCGCCCACCACATTCGAGGCGTTGCTGCGGTCCAGAAAGGGCCGCTGCCGCCGCAGGTGATAGACCAGGGCATCGGCCGTCTCGCTGAGGGCAAAGGCGACCACGCTCGCCAGGGCCACCCGGCCCGCCCCGGCGTTCAGCGCGGAGGAGAGCGCGCCGCCCGTGATGATCAGCAGCAGCATGTTGCGGCCCACCCGGCGGCCCCACAGGTCGTGGAGGCGGTCACGGGTGGCCAGGTTGAGGCCGATGAACAGGAAGGCGACCAGCGGGGCCAGGGCCGCGCCGAACGCGGCAATCACGAGGTTGGCGGCCACCACGGCCGCAAGGTACACCGCCGTGAGCAGGGCGGCCTGGCCGCGCCACCCGCCTAGGGAGGAAGCCCGCACGGGTTACGCGCCCTGCCCGCCCTGGTCGGGGGCCACGTAACGAACGGTGCAGACCGTGTTCAGGCCGCCGCGCATCCCGTAATCACAGCGGATCTCCATCCGCAGCGGGTCGAGGAGCCGCACCAGATCCGCCAGCAGGCGGCGGGTGGCGTGCTCATGGTAGATGCCTACGAACCGGTAGCTGGTCAGGTAATACTTCAGGCTCTTGAGTTCCACGCACTTTTCACGCGGGAGGTAGCGAATACGCAGTTGCCCGAAGTCCGGTAGGCCGCTCCAGGGGCACACCGGGCTAAACTCGTCCGTAGAGATCTCAATCTCCATCGGCTCGCCGGGGTACGCCGCTGGATCGTCTTCGCGCACGTAAGGGAAGGTATCGAGCACGGCCACGTCGATGGCCTCGAGGCCCTGAACGTCGTAGCGGCGGTCGAATCCCGCCTGGGCAGGCTTCTCGGTCGTCTTCATGTCTCCTCCTCGGTTCCGCCGGAAGCAGAACAGACCAACAGAACAGGTCGGTCCAGCGGGCAGGGTAGCGCACCCCGGGGGGCGAGTGTGACCGGAACCTCCGCCAAGCGGCGGATGCGCTTCCCCTCTCCCCATGTCACCCTGACCCCACAATGCTGAAGAATCTCCAGTAAAGGCACACCTTCTGCCGCCCGCACCCGGTTTACCCTGGGTCGATGCCGGAACGTGCCTCAGCCCCGCCGCGCGGACCGTGTCCGGGTGGCGCCGAGCGCGTTCTTTTTCCCTCTCTCACCGCAAAGGAAGTGACCCACCATCGATAAAGTTCACGGCAACACGTCGGGTTTGAAACCGGCACAGCTCAAGGCCCTCGGCAACCTGTACCGCCGCCGCATCGAGCCCGGGCGCATCGGCTCGCCCGAACTCGCGCGCAACCTGGCCGAACTCTCGTCGGAGATCCGGCGCGAGGTCAGCGTGCTCATCGACCGCCGCGGCCGCGTGATCAGCGTCTCGGTCGCGGACGCAAAGGGCGCCGCGCTGCCTGACCTGCGCCTGGGTGAACGCCGCCTGGCAGGCTTTCACCTGCTCCACACCCACCCGCGAGGCGGGGCGCTCAGCAAGGGGGACCTCTCCACCCTATTCCTGAAGCGGCTGGACGCCGTCAGCGCTCTCGAGGTGCGCGAGGGGGGACAGCCCGGCCTGGTCCACACCGCGCACCTCACACCCCCCGGCACGGTGGGCGAGGAAGAGGACTGGCGCATCCTGCCGCCGGTACCTTCCTTCCAGATCGGTGACTTCGACCTGGGGGCACAGGTGTCGGCGCTGGAGGAGGAAATCGCCCGCGCCGCTCGCACGCGCGAGGCGCAAAAGGAGCGCGAGCGCGCCATCCTCGTCCAGATCGACCAGGGCGAGTTCGACGCCGAGGAGCGGCTGGACGAACTCGCGGAGCTGGCCCGAACGGCGGGAGCCGAGGTCGTCCACCAGGAGCTGATCTACCGCCGCAACCTCAAGCCGGGCACCCTGGTCGGGGCAGGCAAGCTGGAGGAACTCACCAGCCGGGCATACCACCTGGACGCCGACCTGCTTATTTTTGGGCAGGAACTCGGCCCGGCCCAGGCGCGCGAGATCGAGGCGGCGACCGGCCTCAAGGTCCTGGACCGCACCCAGCTTATTCTGGATATCTTCGCGCTCCACGCGCAGGGGGTGGAATCGCGGCTTCAGGTGGAACTCGCGCAGCTCCGTTACATGAAGCCCCGGCTGCTGGGCGCAGGGGCGGCCTTATCGCGCATCGGCGGCAGTGCGGGAAGCGCGGCGGGCGGGGCGATCGGCACGCGCGGCCCCGGTGAAACCAAGCTGGAGCTGGACCGCCGCCGCATCAACGACCGCATCTCCTTCCTAGAAAAGCAGCTGGAAGCCGTGGCGGTACGCCGCGAGGAACGCCGCAAGGGCCGCGCGCGCAATGACGTGCCGGTGATCTCGATCGTCGGCTACACCAACGCGGGCAAGTCCACACTGCTGAACGCCTTTACCCACGCCGCCGAGGAACCCCGCCGCGTGTTGGCCGAGAACAAGCTGTTTGCCACCCTGCGCCCAACCAGCCGTCAGGGGTACATCGAGGGCATCGGCCCGGTCGTCTTGACCGACACGGTGGGCTTTATCCGCGACCTGCCCCGTGACCTGGCGCGGGCCTTCCGCGCTACGCTGGAAGAAATCGGGGACGCTGACGTGCTGCTGCACGTGGTGGATGCGGCGAGTCCTGGTGCGGACCTGCGCCAGGCCGCTGTGAACCGCATTCTGGAAGACCTCGGCCTGCGCGAGATGCCCACCGTCATCGCGCTGAACAAGGCGGACGCCGCCGACCCCGAGACGCTGGAACGCGAGGCCAGGCACACCGGGGGCATTCCGGTCAGTGCCCTCAGGAACCTGGGGCTGGCGGACCTCAAGGAAGCTCTGGCCGACGCCATCGCCGGGGTGCAGCGGCAGGAGCTCGCGCAGCGGGAGGAGGCGCGGGAGCGGGCGGCGGAGTACCGCTAAACCGGAACGTGGCCAGCGGGCAGTACCCCCACCTCTACGGACCACCCCAAGCCTCTCACCCTCCCGTGAGAGGCTTTTTTATGCGCCTCGCCTGGACGTACCTTCTTGCCGTCGCAGCCGTCTGGTTCCTGGGCAACTTCGTCGGGGAAGGGGCGGTGCCGACGCTGCTCCTCGCCTACGCACCCCCGCTGCTGTGGCTGCTGCCCGCGCCGTTCGTGCTGGCGTGGGCGCTGTGGCGGCGGCGGGGTGCGGGCGTCGCGCTGGCAGGAATGCTGCTGGCCATGTGGGGCGCGGGGCTTCTCCACTGGCGGCCCCAGCAGGACGGCACGCTGCGGGTGACGACGTTGAACGTCTCACGCGGCAGGCTGGGCACGCCGGAGGGAATCGCGGCGGCCCTGCGAGCGGCGGATGCCGACCTGCTGCTCCTTCAGGAGACGAACTTCACGCGGCCGGAATTCAGGGCGAAACTGCTGGCGGGGTTGCCGGGCTACACCGTCCAGACCGGGCAAGAGGTGATGACGCTCTCACGGCTGCCGGTTGAGGCCGCCCACAGGTACGCCCTGCCGGGGAGCGAGCGGACCATTCTGGAAGTGCGGGTGCGCTGGCGGGGGCAGAGGCTCCGGGTGGTGAACGCGCACCTGGGGACCGTGCTGGTGTCCAGCGTACTGAAGGGCGACTTCGCCAGGGTGCGGCGGACCCGGGACACGCGGACGGGGCAGGTGAGGGTGCTGTCAGGCCTCGCCGGGCAGGAGCCGGGGCCACTGCTGCTGGGCGGCGACCTGAACACGCCGCCACGTGGTCTGCTGTACCGCCAACTTCAGCGGGCGTTCGGCCCCGACGCCTTTGACCGCGCCGGACGCGGCCCGGGCTGGACCTTTCCCAGCCTCCTCCTGCGGATTGACCACGTGATGGCGCGGAACCTCAGCCCCACGCGGGCACAGGTCCTGCCACCAGCGGGCAGTGACCACCGGCCGCTGCTGGTGGAATACCGTGAGGGGAGGCTCTTTTCCTCAGGCTCCCGCTCTCCCTCCTCACCTTGAGCCGAGGCTGAGCAGAGCAAACGTTGGCATCAGAGAACGATTAAGTTTTTTGCACGGCCGTTGGAGCCCTCCACCTCGCCCTACCCGGCAGAATGCTCCGAGGTCTTTCGCTCGCAGAGCCGGGTGACTGCCGCCTTTCCGTTTTGTCTGGGTTCGGTCCTGGAGCCTGCT
Source organism: Deinococcus sp. YIM 77859 (assembly GCF_000745175.1). NCBI lineage: Bacteria > Thermotogati > Deinococcota > Deinococci > Deinococcales > Deinococcaceae > Deinococcus > Deinococcus sp. YIM 77859. Next base: position 2,272,210 of record NZ_JQNI01000002.1, on the reverse strand, counting down.
GAAGGTGTGGATGCCCGAGGCGGTCTCAGCGTCCGGCGGAACGCTGCGGCAGCCAGCACCCGGGAGAGAGGGAGGTTGACTTGCGAAATCTGGAACTGTGGGCAGGCGTCGAACCGACGGTCAGCCGCGTAGGGAATGAGTACCTCGATCAACTGGCCCTCAGTGGCTTTGACCGCCGCCTTTCTGATCTCGACCGACTGGCCGGGCTGGGGATCACCGCCATGCGCTTTCCGTTGCTGTGGGAACGCACCGCGCCGCAGGGCGTAGCGCAGGCCGACTGGCGCTGGGCCGACATGCGCCTCTCCCGTCTCGCACAGCTTGGCGTAGAGCCGGTTGTGGGGCTGGTGCATCACGGGAGCGGGCCGCGGCAAACCCACCTGCTTGATCCCGGCTTTGTGGAGGGCCTGAAGGCCTATGCCCGCGCCGTCGCCGAGCGCTATCCACACGTCACGGCGTATACGCCCGTCAACGAACCGCTCACCACCGCCCGCTTCTCCGCCCTGTACGGCCACTGGTACCCCCATGCGCGGGACGAGCAGAGCTTCTGGAAAGCGCTTATGCACCAGTTGCGCGCCACCGTGCTGGCGATGCGGGAGATTCGCCAGGTGAATCCGCAAGCGCGGCTGATTCAAACGGAAGACCTGGGTCACGTGGCCAGCACGCCGGGCCTACGCTACCAGGCGGACTTCGAAAACGAGCGGCGCTGGCTGAGTTTTGACCTGCTGCTGGGCCGGGTGGACGAGGGGCACCCCCTGTGGAGCTACCTGCGCTGGGCGGGCGCCAGCGAACGCGAAGTGCTGTGGTTTGCCGAGCATCCCTGCCCACCAGACATCCTCGGCCTGAACGCCTACGTCACGAGCGAGCGCTTCCTCGACGAGCGCGTCCACCTCTACCCGCCGCACCTGCATGGCGGCAATGGCCGTGATGTCTACGTGGACGTGGAGGCCGTGCGGGTACAGGGCGAGCCCATCGGTGGGCCAACCGCGCGGCTGCGCGAGGCCCATGCCCGCTACGGCCTCCCCCTGGCGGTTACCGAGGTTCATCTGGGCTGCACCCGCGAGGAGCAGTTGCGCTGGCTGCTGGACACCTGGCAGGGCGCGCAGCGGGTCCGGGCAGAGGGGGCGGACGTGCGCGCCGTCACCGCCTGGGCCGCCTTGGGCGCCTTTGAGTGGAATAGTCTCCTCACCCGGCGGGAGGGCCACTACGAGAGCGGGTTGTGGGACGTGCGCGCACCCCAGCCCCGCCCCACTGCCCTCGCGCACCTTGCCCGCCAATTGGCCAGCGGCCAGCCTCCGAGTCACCCGGTGCTCGCCGGGCCGGGCTGGTGGCGGCGCGAGGAACGCTTTCTCTTCACCCCCTACGGCCCCGTGCAGACGGAACCGGCAGCCGGAAAACCGCTGCTGATCACCGGAGCGACGGGAACGCTGGGGCGCGCGCTGGCCCGTGCCTGCGAACTGCGGGGCTTGCCCTTTCACCTCCTCTCCCGGCAGGAACTCGACATCGCCGATTCGCGGTCGGTCACGGCGGCTCTGCGGGAGTATGACCCCTGGGCCCTCCTCAACACCGCCGGGTATGTGCGTGTGGACGACGCGGAGGACGACCCCCGCAACGACCGTGAGAACGCTCGGGGACCGCAGGTGCTTGCCGAGGCCTGCGCCGCAGCCGGCGTGCAGCTTGTCACCTTCTCCTCTGACCTGGTGTTCGACGGACGCAAGGGCGCACCGTACGTCGAGTCGGATACACCCGGCCCCCTGAACGCCTACGGCCGCAGCAAACGCGCGGCGGAAGAGGCGGTCTTGTCGCTGTTGCCCGGCGCGCTGGTCGTGCGGACGAGCGCCTTTTTCGGTCCCTGGGACCCGTACAACTTCGCGGCGTACGTGGTGCGCGAACTGCGGGCAGGCCGCACGGTGCGGGCCGCCACCGACCAGATCGTGTCGCCAACCTATGTGCCCGACCTGACCTGCGCCGTGCTCGACCTCCTGATCGACGGCGAGGGCGGCGTATGGCACCTGGCCAACCGGGGAGCGGTCAGCTGGGCGGATTTTGCTCGGCAGGTCGCGGCCGTATCGGGCCTGGACCCCGCCCGGGTGGAGGGTGTGCCCACCTCCACCCTGGGGCAGCGGGCGACGCGTCCAGCCTACAGCGCGCTGGGAAGTGAACGGGGCTGGCTTATGCCAGACCTTGAAGACGCGCTGCACCGCTGGAGCCATCAGGCCGAAGTGACCGGCGAAGAGCGGCTGGCGGCGGACTGAAGGCTGAGGGACGCCCCATGTGGTCTCAGAGGTTGTCCTCCGGTGGAGTGAGATCGGGTACTTTGGTTCCATGACCCAAGGCACTGCGGTCGTGGGACCGGGCTCCGGCCCTGATGTCACCAACGCCACGCTGATTTTCAACGCCAAGGCAGGCGGCAGTGCCCGTGCGAGCCCGGATCACCTGGTGGAGGCCCTGCTTGCGATCGGCTACCACCCGGTGTACCGAGCAACCGACGATGAATCGGCTCTGGTGGCGGCCCTCCGTGGCGTGCGGGGTACCGTGTTTGTGGCGGGGGGAGACGGCACCGTTCGGGCCGCTGCCCTGCATCTGGCTGGCCGGGACGGCGTGCGTCTCGCCCTGATCCCGATGGGTACCGCCAACAACGTCGCCCGGACACTGGGGATCGAGGGTGAGCCGCTGGACGTGATTGCCGCCTATGCCGACGCCCGGACACTGCCGCTCGACCTAGGACGCGTGACGGCCCCCTGGGGCAGTGACCTCTTTCTGGAAGCCTGTGGCTGTGGAGTCTTTGCAGACGTCCTTGCCGAGTATGACCCCCAGGAAGGCAAGAGCCCGCTGCGGGCCGTTGGGGCGCTGGCCACAGCCGCAACGAACTTTGAGCCGCTGCCCCTTGCCCTCACGCTGGACGGGAAGGCGCAGCCGGAGGCCCGCTACGCTCTTGTGGAGGTCATGAACACGAAGGCGACCGGCCCCCGGCTCAGCCTCGCGACAAGCGCTGACCCGACGGACGGACAACTCAACGTGATCCGCGTGAACGCCGAGGAACGGGAGGGGCTCTTCCGCTACGCTACCGCCCTCGCTGGGGACACGTTCGAGCAGCTGAGCAGTGTGGTGAATGATTCGGTTCGCTGCGCCGAGCTGCCCTATCTGGGACAAGCTTTTCATGTGGACGGCGAGGTACGGCCCGCACAACCCGGCGTCACCGGCAGCGTACGGATAGAGGTCTGGGCGGGTGCCCTGTCGGTGTTGGTGCCGAATGGGCAGGAGGGCTAGCTATGGCCGTTTGGCCCAACAACATCGTGTTTCGAGAGGGCGTGCAGGTGATGCGCATGGACCTGCATACCCATACCGAGGTCAGCCACGACTGCCGCACGCGGCTCCGCGACATCCCCGGCTGGATGCTGCGGACCAACACCCGCGTGATCGCCGTGACCGACCACGACCAGCAGCGCGGCGGTCCTCTCCTCGCCCAGATCGTGGCTGATCTGGGGCTAGAGAGCCGCCTGAGCATCATCCCCGGCGAGGAGATCACCACCTCGCAGGGCGAACTGATCGGCCTCTTTCTGCACGAGCGCATTCCGCCGGGGCTCACGCCCGAAGCCACCGTTCGCGAGATCAAGGCGCAGGGCGGCCTGGTGATGCTCCAGCACGGCTTCGACCCCCTCAAACGCTACCGCCTCCGGCCCGAAGCAACCGCGCGAATTGCTGATCAGGTCGACATCGTAGAAAGCTTCAACTCGCGCGTCTCGCGCCACCGCTGGAACCTGGTAGCAGCCCAATGGGCCCACGAACGCCGCCTCCCCGTCTGTGCCGGAAGTGACGCCCATACCCTCCACGACATCGGTGAGGCGTGGGTGGAAACCCCTTTCCGCCTGGTTCGCACGCCCGCCGACCTGCTCGCCGCGTTGCGTGAAGGCGTGGTCGCTGGAAGCTGGACCCACCCGGTGTACGCCTACGGGCGCAAGCAGTGGCGGAACCTGCGCGGACGCTGGTCACGCTGACGCCTCTCTGAGAGAACATCGTGCTCAAGATCAGCGTTTGGTCAGCAGTCTTCTGCTACACTTCCTCTTGCCGGAGTGATCCGGCGCTGCAGGCACTGGGGGTGACCCGGTTTCGACAGGGGAACTGAAGGTGATGCCGCGTGTCGAGGTGCCGTTGGCCTCGTAAACAAACGGCAAAGCCATTAACTGGCAACCAGAACTACGCTCTCGCTGCTTAAGTGAGACAGTGACCGCGAAGCCCGGCCTTTGGCGTCGCGCGAGCTGAACCAAAAGAAGGCTAGCCCCGGCGAGGTTCCATAGCCGCAGGCGAAACCACCTGGAACTAAGGTGAGAGGAAACCTGCCCGCTGGTGGCCTCTGACCTGACAATGAAAGAGCGGGCTACACACGTAGACGCACGCTGGAAGGACTCTTGGACGGCGGTTCGACTCCGCCCACCTCCACCACCAGGCCCCGCCCCAGGAGGCGGGGTTTTTTCTATACTGCTGCTTATGCCGGGATGGCGGAATCGGTAGACGCATCCGACTTAAAATCGAACGCCCACCAGGGCATGCGGGTTCAAGTCCCGTTCCCGGCACCAGTTCTAGCCCCGCTGCGGCGGGGTTTTTCTGAAAAGGTCCTCAGCGGGCTCAGTAGGCCAGGCCGCCGCGCCGAAGCTGAAAGCCTGTTTTGGTAAAGGCGACCATCACCGTACGGCCGTCCGCTTGGAAGGTGAGTTCCGAATTCTGAAAGGTGGCGCTGTCTTTGCTGAGGCAGGTCGCCTGCAGGTTGTAGGTCCGGCCCTTTTGAAAGCGGGGAAGAGACGCGTCTTTTCCCCCTAGGGGTTTGACCTGCCCGTCGGGCAAAACGGCGACTTGGGCCGTGAGTTTCCCGCCCTCATACACCTTGACGGCGACACTCAGGCAGGGCGAGGAGCTGTCATACACGGCGAGCAGCCCGTCCAGCTGAAGAGAGGCAGCGCCGGACAGAGCGGCACCGCTCAGGAGGACGGCCAGACCCACCCGCCCAACAGGAAACGGCGTAGACATTTCCCCGAGCATAGGCAGGCGGCTCATGCAACGCTCTTACAGCTCGGCTCGTGCCTCGTGGAGCAGTTCGGAGAGGCGGCTGAGGCAGCGGCTGTACTTCTTGGCGTAGGCGCCGTGGCGGTAGGTTTCGCAAAAGAGGCTTCCCAGCGGGGCCCCCGTAAAGGCAGCGCGCAAGCCTAGATCGTACAGTTTGTCGACGAAGTGCACAAACCGCAGGGCGACATTCTGGTCAGGCATGGGGGAGAGGTCGGTGACGGCCAGGGCCTCGACCCCGGCCAGCAGCTTCGTGAAGCGGCTGGGATGCACCTCCAGCAGATGGCGGTTCAGGTCTCGGTGGCGCACCACCGCCAGGGTGGCTTCGGGCTGACGGGCCAGCCACGCCTGAAACTCCTCGGGAGTCAGGGGCTGGGCCGGAGTTGTGCCGCGCTGGCGGTAGTCGGGGCCATCCACTCGGTGCGTCTCGAAGCGGCGAGCGATGCCCTGGATCTGCCGCTGAAAGTCCGCCGCGTTGAAGCGGCCCTGCCCCAGCGCGCCGGGCTCGGTGTTGCTGGTGGCGACCACACTGGTTCCGGCGGGCATCAGTTGCCCCAGGAAGGTGTTGGCCATGTGGGTGTTGCCGGGGTCGTCCAGCTCAAACTCGTCGATCAGCAGCAGGTCGTGGTCCCGGAAGGCGTCGACCGCGCGGGCCATTCCCAGCGCGCCGATGATGTACATCAACTCCTGAAAGCTCATCAGGGCACGTTTGCCCTCGGCGGCGTGGTAGGCGCTGGCCAGGAGGTGCGTCTTGCCCACACCAAAGCCCCCGTCCAGGTAAAGGCCACGGCCCTCGGTCCGTTCCGAGGAGAACAGCCTGCGGCGAAACAGCCGAAAGCCGCCGGGACGCACCTGCGCGCCCTTCAGGAAGGCCTGGAGGCTCGCGCGGGCCGCTTCCTGGCTGGGAAACTGCGGATTCGGACGGTAGTTCTCGAAGCGCACATGCTGAAAGCGGGCGCTGGGCGCAAGGCCCGCCGTCAGTTCGTCGGGGGTGAGCCCGGGGTTACGGGAGAGAAGATCAATCATGGATGCAACAAGACCTGAAACCGAGCCGCGGTGGCCGCGAAAACGTCTTTCCCCTCAACGGTGAACCTCCAGTTCTACCCTGAAATTCCCGCGCCGCGTCTCGTTGACCACTCGCTTAAAGTCGATGCGGCCGATCCCCTCCGCGCTGAGGCTATCGCCCTCGCGAATCTCGCTGCTCGCGCGGGCCGGTTGGCCGTTGAGCCTGACCTTGCCGCCGTCGATGCCCTGTTGAAAATAGGCGCGGCTGACGCCGAAGCCCTTGGCGCCAACCACGTCCACCCGCATGGAGGGCACCACGACCTCGCGGGTCTTGCTGCCGCGCCCGGCCGTCTCGCCGACCGTCTCCACCGTGACCTCACGGCCACCCAGTTCGGTGAGGTCCGCCAGGGTCTGGGTGGCTTTGCCCGTCGCTGCGATCAGGAAGGCTCCGCCGCGTTCCTCGCGGACGTCCCCAAGCTGGTCTTCGGGTAGGCTCAGGCGGCGCAGCTGCACCGTGAAGTCCTGCACGTCCCAGGGCGGGCCCCCTGCCCCCGGGGTCACGCGCAGGACGGTCACGCCGCTGTCCACCTCAGGAATGTGGGCGGGGTACAGGGTGAGCACCACCCGCCGGGCGTCGGGAAAGCCACCCGCCAGCACATAGCGCACCTCATCATCTTGCAGTGAGCGGCGGTCGATGTCGTCGCCATCCACAAAGGGCGTGCGGACTACGCGCCCACCGCGCGCCTGCGCCACCAGCGTGGGGAGCTTCTGCTTCATACGGGCAGGATAGCGTCAGCAGCTATACACTGGCCCCCATGCACATTCCCGACCCATTCGGCGTGCCGGGCGCGCCGCTGGAGACGCTACAGGCCATGCTCGCCCACCTGGAGGGCCTGGGTGAGGTGGACGGGCAGCTCATCCTGATCACGGACCGGCAGGACGAGCAGCCCCGCGGGCGTTACGCGGCCCTGCTCACCGTGGGGGAAGAAGCCCTGGTGACGGCGCCCGCCTTTGGCCCGGCGTACGGTCCGGCAGGAGCGCAGGCCCTCGCGGACCTGACCCGCTGGGCGCAGGCGCGCGGGTGGCCGGTGCGCGAGACGGTGCTTCCCGGGTCGGACTTCGTGCGGGTGCTGGCCGAGCCCGAAGAGGCAGAGGTGGCCCGCCTGATCGCAGCGAGCAACCCCAGCGACCCCGCCATCTACACCGCGCCCCCCAAGCCGGCCCGGGATGAGGACGAGTGGGAGTAACGCCCCGCTAGACTGCCTCCATGCTGCTGTACGGACGGAACCCGGTGCTCGAAGCCCTCAAGGAAGGGCGCGTGAAGGAGGTACTGGTCGCGCGCGGCGTCGAGGAGGCGTTCGTGCGCGACCTGGGGGCATTTGACGTGCCCCTGCGTTTTGCCCCGCGCATCGAGCTCGACCAGCTCGCGGGCACCACGGCACACCAGGGGGTGATCGCCGAGGTTGAAGACCTTGCCTGGGCGACGGTAGACGACATTCTCGACCGGGCCGAGGCGCGTGGGGAAGACCTCCTGATCGTGCTGCTGGACGGCATCACCGATCCCCGCAACTTCGGCGCGATCATTCGTTCGGCGGAGGTGTTGGGGGCACACGGCGTCGTGGTGGAGGAACGCCGCAGCGCGCCCCTTTCCCCGGTGGTCGCCAAAACGGCGGCGGGTGCCACGAGTTACCTGCCGGTCGCGCAGACCAAAAATCTGCCCCGCTTGATCGATGGGCTCAAGGAGGAAGGCGTGTGGGTCTACGGTGCGGCGGGCGAGGCCGCGCAGGACGTGGGCCAGACCGACCTGAGCGGCAAGGTGGCCCTGGTGATCGGCGCGGAAGGCGAGGGTCTGCGCCGCCTGGTGCGCGAGAAATGTGACGCCCTGGTCCGCATTCCTACCCGCGGACAGGTCAAAAGCCTCAACGCCTCGGTCGCAGCGGGCATCCTGCTGTATGAGGCGGCGCGGGCACGGGGAAAAAAATGACCTGGCAGGTCGAGCGCATCGCCAGCGCACACCTGACGCTGGAGGTGCTCCCCGAGGTCGGCGCGAGCGTCCTAAACCTGCGCGCGGCATCGGGCCGTCCGGTGCTGCGCCACGTGAACCTGGCCGACGTCAACACCAGCAGCCAGTGTGCCAGCTTTACGCTGCTGCCCTACTCCAACCGCATCCGGGACGCCCGCTTCTCCTTTCAGGGCCGCGAGGTGCAGCTTCGCCCCACCACCAAGGACGGCCTCGCCCAGCACGGCGACGTGCGCAACCGGCCCTGGGAGGTCACGCGCGTCTCGGAAACGCACCTCCGCTGTGACTTCGACAGCCGAGCCTTTCCCGACATGAATTGGCCCTGGGCCTTTACGGCGCGTGTCGAATACCTCCTGCACGGCCCGCACCTCGACACCAGCGTGACGCTGACGAATGTGGACACGAGCGAGATGCCCGCTGGAATGGGGCTGCACCCCTACTTTACCCGCTGGCAGGACGGCATAGACCCGCGTCTCGGCTTTGAGGCGGCCCTGACCTACGACACGGACGAACGGCAACTCCCCACCGGGGGCGCGCGCCCGCTGCGCCCGGACGAGGACTACCGAACGCCTGCACCCGTCGGGGACAGGCAGCTCGACCGCGTGTATACCGCCTGGAACGGTGTGGCCCGCCTGGACTGGACCAGCACCAGCGGCGAGCGCCGGGCCCTGAGCCTCACCGCTGACCCGGTGTATTCGCATCTGGTGGTCTTTACGGCGCCTGATGGCAGCCTGGCGCTGGAACCCGTCACGCACGCGACCGACGCCTTTAACCTTGCCGCACGGGGCGTGAGCGGCACCGACCTGCGAACGCTTCTGCCGGGACAGAGCCTGGGGGGCGCGTTCCGAATCACGCTGGAAGGAGCGTGGTAGGGGGCCGGATGCGCGTGAAGGCCATACGGAGTCCTACAGGGATGGCATTCCCGTTCAACCACATCCGCATCAGGCTGTGGGGACACTCAGTTCAGATCAGGGAGGGTGCGCATGCCGACCAGCTCGATGCGGGCCTCCCGTTCCTGTCCGTCCCGCACGTACCCCAGCGTGATGGTGTCCCCGACCTTGGCGCGGCGAATGGCGCTGATCACCTCGTTGGCGTCGCGGGTGCGCTGACCGTTCACGCGGACGATGACGTCCCCGAGGCCCGTCAGGTTTCCATTTCGGTCGAAGGTCGCGCCGCGCAGCCCAGCGCGGGCGGCGGGACTGCCACGGGCGATGCGGTCCACGACGCCGCCGGGCGGGTCTGTGAAGCCGCTGTGACGCATGTCAAAGATTAGTCCGACCACCGGTACGTCCCGCTGCTCACCCCGCCGCAGTGCGGCGATGAGTTCATTCCCTTCGGTGACGGGGACCGCATAGCTGGCGCGGGTCTGACCGCTCCCATCCAGCCGGATATAGCTCACCACGCCGATGGCCTGCCCGTTGCCGTCGATGATCGGCCCGCCGCTGTCGCCCGGCGCGAGGGGAGCGTCCATCTCCAGCGTGCCCTGCGGGAAGTCGGCCCGGCCCGCCTCCGCCCCCAGCCGCAGCAACCTGCCCCGGCGCGGTTGCAAGAAGTCGCCCCCGCTGTTGCCGATGGCAAGGACCGTCTCGCCCACGCGCGGCGGGCGGGTGGCGAGCTTGAGCACTGGAAAAGGCCCCCGCCCCCGCACCTGGAGAAGCGCCACGTCGGCCTGCGCGTCATAGGCAGTCACACGGGCGGGCAGGGTCTGGCCCGAAAGGGTGCGGATCTGAAAGAGCTGCCCGCTGCCCACCACGTGGTACGCAGTGAGGACCTGCCCGTCTTCGGAGATGAAAAAGCCGGTGCCGATCCCACCCTCGCCCGTACGCGCGTTCAGGGACTCCACCCGCACGACCGCCCGGCGCGACCGCGTAAAGAGTTCCCGGGTGTTCTCGGGAAGCGAGTTGGGCAGGGTCTGCTGGACGGCGGGCGGGGAGGCGGTCTCCACCGCACCCGGTGCCGTCCACCGTTCCGGCAACAGGTAGGCTGCCAGCGCGAGCAGCAGCAGCACGGGAAGCCAGGGCAGGGGGCGCACGCCGCCAGTCTAGAGCGGGCCCGGATGAGACAGGGTGCGGGAAGGCACGGAGGCAGGCCGGGGCGCTACCCTCTCCCCTATGTCTCCCACTCCGCCGCGTTTCTGGCTTCTGAAGTCCGAACCCGACGTGTTCGGTTACTCCGATCTTGTGCGGGTGGGGCGCGAACCCTGGAACGGCGTGCGAAATTACCAGGCGCGCAACTTCCTGCGCGCGATGCGGGCAGGAGACCTCTGCCTCTTCTACCACTCGAACGCGCGGCCGAGCGGCGTTGCGGGCGTGGCGCGGGTGGTGCGGGAAGCCTACCCCGACAACCTGCAATTCGACCCTGAGAGCCCGTACTTTGACCCCACCAGCACTCCGGAAGATCCGCGCTGGAGCATGGTGGACGTCGCCCCGGTGCGAGCTTTTCCGGCGGTGCTGCCGCTGGCGGTGCTGCGGACGCTTCCCGAGTGGCAGGACTCGCCGCTGACCCGCCAGGGCAGTCGCCTCAGCGTGCTTCCCGTCACCCCCGAACAGTTCCGGGCAGCGCTGGAGGCAGCAGGCATAGACCTTCCCGCGGTCCATCCCGTTTGAACCGCTCGCCCCCACGCGGCTTGCCTCTCCGCCTTAGGGCCCGTCAACCTTCTGTCAGAGGCGGACTGCAAAACTGATGCATGGAACTGCTCTTTGCCGGACTGGTGATCACCCTGCCCTTGCTGCTGGCCACCCGGCAGGAGCGTCCTGGTCCGCCACGTGCCCCGGTGCGCGTCCGCTCCGGCCACCGCTGAAGTTCTCCTCCTGCCCCTCCACGCCGGGTGAGCCGGGCCGCCTCCCCCCTCATCCGGAACCGCCCCTTGACCCGGGTGGGCGTTAAGCTGGCGCGGATGACCACGCCTCCCTCCCCCATCCTCTACCCCCTCGGGGACCAGATCGGTTCCGTCACCCTCATCCAGCATGTGGGCGACGACAAGATGATCGTGAATGCCGCGCGGGTCTCCTTGGGCGGAGACTCGGACGCACCGCTTTCCGAGCGCGACGAGCGACTCATCCGCTACCTGCTGAAGCATCAGCATGGCAGTCCTTTTGAACATAATCTGCTCACCTTCAAGATCGTGTGTCCGATTTTTGTGGATCGGCAGCTGGTGCGCCACCGCGTCGGCGTCTCCAAAAACGAGATCAGTGGCCGCTATGTCGAGCTCCAGGAGCGGAACTACACCCCGTCCGCCTTTCGCCTGCAAGCCCCCTCCAACCGGCAGGCGAGTGTGGACGACGACGGCACGCTCGACCAACAGGAGGCGGCGCGGGTGTGGGAGGCGGCGTGGCGACACGCCTACGCGGCCTACGAGACCCTGCTGCGGCTCGGCGTGACGCGGGAACAGGCGCGCGGTGTGCTGCCCCTGAGCCTGTACACCGAGTCGTACTACACCTTCAACGTGCGTTCGCTGCTGCACTTTCTGGCGCTGCGCGACCACGAAGGCGCGCAGTGGGAAACCCGGCTGTATGCCCGCGCACTGCTCCAACTCGCCGAGCCCCTCTTTCCGGTGACCTTCCGGGAGTGGCGGGCCCTGCAGCAGCGCTAGCGGGGCGAGCTGGTGCCGTGGGCGGCCCGTGTCACGTCTCTGTGACCAACCCCTGCTAGACTTCTTCCTGCACCACAATTCGGAGAAAGGGGGAAGGATGCCCAAGGAGTTGTCCATTCGTCGGCCGGACAAGCACAGTGGCGACAGGCCATGACGGCCCCTGCCGCCTTAGAAGCTCGCCACCTCGTCAAGGACTTCCGGGGATTTCGCGCCACCAATGACGTGAACCTGACGGTTCAGGCGGGAGAAATTCACGCGATTATCGGCCCGAATGGGGCCGGCAAGACCACCCTCTTCAACCTGCTGTCGGGTTTCCTGCGCCCGACGAGCGGCGAGGTTCTTCTCTTTGGAGAACGCATCGACATGCTCCCGCCCTACGCGATCGTGCGGCGGGGCCTGAGCCGCTCTTTTCAGATCAGCAGCGTCTTTCCCACCCTGACGGTGCGCGAGAATTTGCTCGTCGCCCTGGAGGCCCCAACTCGGCTGCCGGGGCAGTTCTGGACGCCCCTCTCGCGGCTAGAAGCCCTGGGACCGCGCGCCGATCAGATCCTGAGTGACGTGGGGCTAGAAGGCGCCCAGGACCGGCTGGCGGCGGACCTCAGTCACGGCGAGAAGCGGCAGCTGGAGATCGGGATCTCGCTCACGCAGGACCCGCGCGTGCTGCTCCTCGACGAGCCGACCAGCGGCATGGGGTCGGAGGGGGTCAGCCGCGTGATCGCGCTTGTCCGGCAGGTCGCACGGGGCCGCACCATCGTGCTCGTCGAGCACAACATGAGTGTCGTTGCGGAGCTCGCTGACCGCATCACCGTCCTCCAGTACGGCCAGGTGCTCGCCAGCGGCCGCTACGACGAGGTGCGGCAAGACCCGCGCGTGATCGAGGCCTACCTGGGCGAGGAGGCGCACGCATGAGCGCACCTGCCGTCTCCCCCACTCGGCGCGCCTCGCCGCAGGCACCCCTGCTCGAAGTCCGCGACCTGCACGCTTTTTACGGACAGAGCCACGTCCTGCACGGCGTCAACCTCCAGGTGATGCCCGGCGAGGTGGTCAGCCTGATCGGGCGCAACGGCGCGGGCAAGACAACCACCCTCAAAAGCATCATGGGGGTGCTCAGAAGCCGCACCGGGCAGATCACCTTTGAGGGCCAGGACATCACCCGGCTGCCCAGCCACCGCATCGCGGCGCGGGGGCTCGCGTGGGTGCCGGAAGAGCGAGCGATTCTCAGCAGCCTGACCGTGCGCGAAAACCTCGAGCTGCCCCCCGCGCGGCCCGGCGGCTGGAGCACCGAGCGGGCCCTCGAAGCCTTTCCGGTGCTGCGCGAACGCGGTCACCACCCCGGCTCCAAGCTGTCGGGCGGCGAACAGCAGATGCTCGCCATCGTGCGGGTGCTGCGCAGTGGCCCGCGCCTCCTCCTGCTCGACGAACCCAGCGAGGGCCTCGCGCCCGTGATCGTGGGGCGCATCGGGGACATGCTTCAGGAGCTGCGCCGCGAGGGCCTCAGCGTGATCCTGGTCGAACAGAACCTCAAATTTGCTACCCGTCTGGCCGACCGTCACTACGTGCTCGTGGACGGGCAGGTGGTGGACGAGGTGCGCGCCGACGAGGTCGAGGCGCGCCGCGCCGACCTGCTGCGGTACCTGAGTGTGTAGGGGAGCGGGCCCGTCGCCATCAGCACAAAGATCCCACCGGGAGGAATGAATATGCAGAAAAAGACCCTGGCTGTCCTCGGTTCCACCGCCTGTTGCGCCGCCATGACAGTCGCGCTTGCGCAGAACCTCAAGCTCTCGGACAACGTGGTGCGGGTGGGCGTTCTCACCGACCTTTCCGGGGTGTACTCCGAGCTCTCGGGGCAGGGCAGCGTCAAGGCCGCGCAGCTGGCCGCTGCCGATTTCATGGCACAGAACCCCAGCTTCAGGGGCAAGGTGCAGGTGATCGGCGTGGATCACCAGAACAAGGCTGACGTGGCCAGCAACAAGGCCGCCGAGATGATCGACCGCCAGAACGTGGACATGCTGGTGGACCTGCCGACCAGCAGCGCGGCCCTCGCCGCCTCCGAGATCGCCCGGCAAAAGAAGGTCCCCACGCTGGTGGTGACCGGCGGCACCACCGCCCTGACGAACGAGAAGTGCAACAGGTACACGTTCCACTACGCCTACGACAACTACATGCTGGCCAACGGCACCGGGAGCGCCGTGACCAAGCGCGGCGGCAACAGCTGGTACATCATCTATCCCAACTACGCCTTTGGTCAGGACCTCAACCGGCAGATGACGGCGGCCATCCAGGAAAACAAGGGCCGCCTGGTCGCGCCGAGTGACGCCACCCCCTTTCCCAACACCGACTTTTCCTCCTACCTGCTCAAGGCCCAAGGCCTCAAACCCAAGGTGTTTGGCACCATGCAGGCGGGCGCGGACCTGGTGAACGTGGTCAAGCAGTACAACGAGTTCGGCCTGCGGCAGCAGGGGATCGGTCTGGGCATCGGCCTCTTGTTCGAGACGGACGTGGCCGCCCTGGGGCAAGACGCCTTTGCGGGCGCGCTCGCTACGGTGCCGTGGTACTGGAACATGGACCAGCGGGCGCGAACCTGGGCGGCCAAGTTCGAGAAAGCTTTCGGCAAGAAGCCCACCTGGGCACAAGCAGGCGTCTACTCCGCCACCATGAGCTATCTCCAGGCCGTTGCCCGCGCCAAGAGTGACGACGGCGACGCGGTGGTCAAGGCCCTCGAAGGCCACCGCTTCAGCGATTTCTTCGCTCGCAACGCCTACGTACGCCCGCAGGACCACCGCGTGCTGCTCGATGTCTACACCGTACAGGTCAAACCCAAGGCACAAGCCAAGGAATCGGGGGACTACTTCACCAAGATTGCCACCATTCCCGCTGCACGCGCCTTTATGCCGCTGTCCGAGAGCAAGTGCCGGATGTAAGGACGGTCTAACGGTCAAACCGTCTAACGGCCTGAAGAGGTTCCCGACGGTTTGACCTTCGACCTCTAGACCTGCCATGAATACGCAACTTCTCCTGATTCAGGTGTTTAACGGGCTGGTGAACGGCGCCTTTTATGCGCTCCTCAGCCTCGGCCTCGCGGTCATCTTCGGCATGCTCCGGATCGTGAACTTCATGCATGGGGCGCTGTACATGCTGGGCGCCTTTGCGGCTTTTGCGCTCGGGCAGGCCTTTGGGCTGGGATTCTGGCCGTCGCTTATCCTCGCGCCGGTCCTCGTGGGGCTGCTGGGCGTGGTGCTGGAGCGCACCCTGCTCTCGCGGCTGTACGGCCTGGACCCCAGCTATAACCTGCTTCTCACCTTCGGGCTAACCCTCCTCACCCAGGATCTGGTCAAGCAGGTCATGCTTTCGCAGTACGCGGTGTCCAGTGCGCCCTACACGCCGCCCGCCGCCCTCGCGGGGGTGGTGAACCTGGGCTTTGTGGTGTTTCCCAAGTACCGGCTGTTCGTGATTGTGCTCAGCCTGGTGATCTGCCTGCTCACCTGGCTGGTGATCGAAAAGACCCGAGTGGGAGCCATCATCCGTGCCAGCACCGAAAACCCAAGCGTCACCCGGGCCTTTGGCATCGACGTGGGCAAGTGGGTGACGGGCGTGTTTGGCGTGGGCGTGGGTCTGGCGGGCTTGGCCGGGGTGCTGGCCGCGCCGATCTATTCGGTCGAGCCCTACATGGGAGCCGAACTGATCATCACGACCTTTGCGGTGGTGGTGATCGGTGGTATGGGCAGCATTCTGGGAAGCATCGTCACAGGCTTTGCGGTGGGCGTGCTGGCTGCGGTGGGCGCCGCGCTCTATCCGCCCATCGCCAACACGCTGGTCTTTATCCTGATGGCGGCTGTGCTGCTGGTGCGCCCAAGCGGCCTCTTCGGACTGCCGGAGGGGGCAAGATGACCGCTCTTCCCCGTACCACCACCCGCACGGACCGCCAGCGCCTGACCCGCGCCGCCTGGCTGATCGGCCTGGGGACCGTGCTGCTGATCCTGCCCCGGCTGATCTACCCGGTCCTGGCGCTCGATATCCTCGCCTGGGGCCTCTTTGCCGTAGCCTTTGACCTGCTGTTTGGGTTTTCGGGCCTGCTGAGTTTTGGGCACGCCGCCTTTTGGGGCACGAGTGCGTATGTCACGGCCTTTTTGCTGGGGCACGGCCAGAGCGTGCCGGTCGCCATGCTGGGCGGGACGGCCTCGGCGCTGCTGATCGCCGTGCCCATCGCGTTCCTCAGCGTGCGCTCCATCGGCATCTACTTCTCCATGATCACCCTGGCCTTTGCCCAGATGATCTCGTTCCTGGCCCTGCAATGGACGGACGTGACCGGCGGTGAAAACGGCCTCCAGGGCTTCGCGCGGCCGGGTTTCCTGGGGCTCGACTTCAGTGACGCCCTCACCCGCTACTACTTCTGCCTGGTCCTGTTCGCAGTCGGCTTCTCTGTTGCCTACCGCACGGTTCGCAGTCCCTTTGGCCAGGCGCTTCAGGCGGTGCGTGACAATGAGGGGCGGGCACAGAGCATCGGCTACAACCCCCTGCGCTTCAAGTTCACGGCCTTTCTGATCAGCGCGGCCCTGGCGGGCCTGGCCGGAAGCATGTACACCTTTGGACACGGGGTGGTTAGCCTGGAGGTCGTCAACTGGCGCACGTCCGGCGAGGTCGTGATGATGACGCTGCTGGGCGGCACCACCACCCTCTTCGGCCCGGTGATCGGTGCGGGCCTGGTGCTGCTGCTGCGCGACGTGCTGACCACCGCCAATCTGCCGGTCGGCATCGTGACGGGCCTGGTGTTTGTGCTGGTGGTGCTGTTTTTCCGCCGAGGCGTGGTGGGCACGGTGCAGCACTGGCTCAGGCGCAGCTAACCGGCTCCTCTCTCCCCGCCCCGCGCGGGGGTTTTGCTGCGGGGAGGCGCCAGAACGGGCGCAAGTCGATCACAGGAGGACGCATGAACCTGAGCGGCAAGACGGTCCTGATTACGGGCGGCGCGTCCGGGCTGGGCGCGGGCACCGCACGCATGGTGGCGCAGGCGGGTGGGCAGCCCGTCTTGCTCGACCTGAACGCCGAGGCCGGGGAGACGCTTGCCCGCGAGCTGGGCGGCCTCTTCCAGCGCACGGACGTCACCAGTGAAGACGACGTGAAGGCCGCCATCAACACGGCGCGGGAACACTTCGGTGGGCTGCACGGCGCGGTGAACTGCGCGGGCATCGCCCCCGCCGAGGTCACCGCTGGAAAACGCGGTCCCCACCCACTCGACCTGTTCGAACGCGTGATCCGGGTCAATCTGATCGGCACCTTCAACGTGGTGCGCCTCGCCGCCCAGGCCATGCTGGACAACACCCCGAACGAGGATGGTGAGCGCGGCGTGATCGTGAACACAGCTTCTGTCGCGGCCTTTGACGGTCAGATCGGGCAGGTGGCCTACGCGGCGAGCAAGGCGGGAGTGGCCGGGATGACCCTTCCCCTCGCCCGTGATCTCGCGCGGGGCGGCATCCGCGTGATGACCGTTGCGCCGGGGATCTTTGAGACGCCCATGCTCGCCGGGTTGCCCCAGGAGGTGCAGCGCTCGCTGGGCGCGCAGGTGCCCTTCCCGCCCCGGCTGGGCCGTCCGGACGAGTATGCCCGGCTGGTGCGGCAGATCTTCGAAAACCCCATGCTGAATGGCGAGACGATCCGGCTAGACGGGGCGATCAGGATGGCCCCCCGATGAGCGAAGCCGTGATTCTGGAAGCTGTTCGTACCCCCTACGCTCGGCGTGGCGGCGCCTACCGCGAGGTGCGGCCCGACGCGCTGCTGGCCTTGGCCTTAAGGGGGCTTATGGACCGCGCCGGACTCGATCCTGCCCGAGTGGAGGACGTGGTGACCGGGGCCGTCACCCAGACGGGCGAACAGGGCGCGAACATCGGTCGCCTCGCGGTGATGCTGGCGGGCTTTCCGCAGGAGGTTCCGGCGGTCAGCCTCAACCGCATGTGCGGCAGCGGGCAGCAGGCGATTCACTTTGCCGCCCAGGGCGTAGACGCCGGCGATCAGACGTACGCGGTGGGAGCGGGCGTCGAGTCCATGACCCGCACGCCGATGTTCAGCGATATCGGCGGCGGCTTTGAGCGGCTGAACCCCGAGCTGCTGGGCAAGGTCAACCTCATTCACCAGGGCGAGAGCGCGGAACGCATCGCGGAGCGCTGGGGCTTCAGCCGCGCCGACCTTGACGCCTACTCGGCCGAGAGCCACCGCCGCGCCGCAGCCAGCCGCAGCCTCCACGCCGAACTGTTGCCCGCGCCCGGCCTGAATGCGGAGGGTGAAGCTTTCACCCTGACGTATGACGAGGGCGTGCGCGAGCAGGTCTCCCCCGAGAAGATGGCCGCCCTGAAACCCGCCTTCCGCAAAAACGGCGTGATAACCGCCGGAAACGCCAGCCAGATCAGCGACGGGGCGGCAGCGGTGCTGGTGGGAGACCGGGAGGCGGCCCTGGCAGACGGCCTGCGTCCTCGTGCCCGCTTTCGCGCTCGGGTTGCGGTGGGGGATGACCCCACCCTGCAACTGATGGGCGTCTTGCCCGCCACCCGCCGGGCCCTGGCCAAGAGCGGCCTCACCCTCGCGGACCTCGACTGGATCGAGATCAACGAGGCTTTTGCCTCCGTCGTCCTCGCCTGGATGCACGAGCTGGGCGCCGATCCGGCAAAGGTGAATCCCTGGGGCGGCGCCATCGCCCACGGGCACCCGCTGGGCGCAAGCGGCGCAGGGCTCACCGCCAAGATGCTCGCCGGACTAGAGGCCACCGGGGGAACGCTGGGCCTTCAGGTGATGTGCATCGGGCACGGGATGGCCACGGCAACGGTGATCGAGCGGCTATGAGCCTTAGCTCTCGCCCCGGTCCTTGAGGCCCTGAATCTCCTCGATGAACCGTTCCAGGCTGTCAAAGTCGCGGTACACGCTGGCAAAGCGGATATAGGCCACGTCGTCCAGCGGGCGCAGGAAGGTCATCGCACGGCGGCCGATCTCTTCCGAGGCGATCTCAGCGGCCTGCACCTCGTCCTCAAAGCTGTAGGCAAAGGCACGCAAGCGCTCGGGGTCCACCGGGCGTTTCTCGGTGGCGAGGGTGAGGCCGCGCAGCAGCTTGTCGGGGTTAAAGGCCTCGCGCTGGCCGCCGCGTTTGACCACCATCAGCGGTTCGAGCTGCGCGCGTTCGTAGGTGGTGAATCTCCGGTTGCAGCGCAGGCACTCGCGGCGGCGGCGGATGCTGGCCCCGTCGTCACTGGGCCGCGAGTTGACCACCCTGGAATCAGGGGCCGAGCAGTAGGGGCACTTCAAACCCAGCACCTCACCGGCTGTTCACTTCCGTGACCCTGAGTTTGGGCACCGGGGGCAGCGGCACCTCCAACACCGCGCCGCGCAGGTGGCGCAGGGACGGCATAGCGAGGGCCAGCACCGCGTCAGCCAACGGACGGTCCAGGGCCTCGTCACCGCTGCTGGCCCGCGAGGGCAGCACCAGGTTCACGCGCAAGTCCTCGTCGTGGGCATGCTCAACCAGGCCGCGCAGCGCCCCGCGCTGGGGGTGCGCCTGCAGACCCGGCTCGTCCAGGTGCGGCCCCACGAGAGTCAGCCAGGCCCCGGTTTGGCGGCGGCGCACAATCTGGGCGATGGCAACGCTGCTTTTCACGTTGCAGCTAAAGAGATCCATCCACTCGTTCTCACTGAGCAGCGTGAAGTTGGTGTGCGTGCGCTTGTCGGCCAGGTGTACGATGCCGTGCAGGGCGCCAAAAATCTCTAGGA
The DNA here is from genome assembly GCF_000745175.1 of Deinococcus sp. YIM 77859. Classification (NCBI taxonomy): domain Bacteria; kingdom Thermotogati; phylum Deinococcota; class Deinococci; order Deinococcales; family Deinococcaceae; genus Deinococcus; species Deinococcus sp. YIM 77859. The sequence continues at coordinate 2,252,792 of NZ_JQNI01000002.1, read as the reverse complement.
TGCGGGTTTGTGCGCTGATCCAGTCCAGGGGCACGCTCACATCCGCCTTGATCGGGATGGCGGTACCGCCCGCCAGTTCCAGGGCGCTGGCTGCACCCGCGAGCGTCTCGCTGTTCCCGCCGATCAAGACGACACTCGCACCCGCGCGGGCCAGCGCGGCGCTGATCGCTCGGCCGTACCCCTGGTCGGCACCCGTCACAGCGATGACCTGCCCGCCGAGCAGCGGGCCGGGGGCAGGGGGAAGGGCAGAGGCATGGGCCATACCTTCAGCATACCGCCCCTACCGAAAGAGGCAGGGGCCGAACCCGCTCAGCCCGCGTGGGGCAGGGGCCTCAGCGCGCCCTCTGGCAGCTCTCCGGCGCGGTGGCCCTTGCCGCAGGGCTCGCACCAGTAGGCCTGGTCGCCGTCGCGCAGGTCGTAGAGGACCAGGGACTGTCCACAGGAAGGGCAGACGTGGGCGTACCCGCGTCCACTGGCAGGAGAAGGCTCTTTTATACGTAATGCCCGCTTCATATTCTGATGATAGCAGAAACAAGAGGGGGAAGCAGCCCCTCCTGCACGCAGTTTTGACGCTGCGGGTCAAAGATCAGCCTCGTCGGTGGGGACATCCGTCAGGTCCGGCTCCACCGCCCCGACGCCGACCCGCCGCCGCTTACGGAGCATCGCGGGCTCCTTGTCGAGGTTAAACACGAAGTGGCGGGGCCGCCGCTCGCGCAACCAGGTTTCCAGTGCCACCAGCCGGGGCCGGAAACGGATGAATTCACGCAGCTGACGAATAGGAACGAAACGCGCCTCCTGTACGTCGCGGTCGGGGTCGCGCGGCCCCAGCATGCCTCCGACCTCGCGCCCGGTGTAGAAAAACTGGAGGTGATGCCCCCAGGTCTGCGCCTGAAACTCCACGATAAAGGCCAGGTCGCGCAGTTCGACCACCAGACCGGTTTCCTCGTAGGTCTCGCGCCGCGCGCCCTCCTGCACAAGTTCTCCGGCCTCCAGCCCTCCCTTGGGCAGGGACCAACGGCCCCGCTCACGCACCAGCAGGATTTCTTCGCCGCGCAGCACGACGCAGCCCACGCCAATGCGCGGCTCGGCAAGCGGCCGCTTGTGCCCCCGCTTGCTGGGTGGAGCGGGAACCGGGACGTTCACTCCTTTGGTCGCTGAAGCCGCCGGGCTCGCCTGACCTGTTCCTCCCTGACCAGCTCCGCGCCCACCCCGACGCCGCCGCCGTCGCCGCTGCCCACCCGCGTTGCCGGGGGTCAGCTTTACGTCCTCCGGCATCAGACACCCTCCGGCGCGAGATCGTTGAAGCGCACGTGCGCGCTATGAAACTGCAGTTTCACCGTTCCCACAGGACCGTTGCGCTGTTTGCCAATGATGATTTCGGCAATCCCCTGCTGATCGGTGTCCTTGTTGTAGTACTCGTCCCGGTAAATAAACATCACAATATCCGCGTCCTGTTCGATGGCACCTGATTCTCTCAAATCCGACAGCATGGGCCTGTGATTTGGCCGCTGCTCCACCGCACGGCTCAGCTGACTGAGGACAATCACCGGCACATTCATCTCACGCGCGATGCCTTTGAGCCCACGCGAAATCGCACTGATCTCCTGTTGGCGGTTGTCGCCGCCGCCGCTGTTCTTGCCGCCCGACATCAGCTGCAGGTAATCGATCACCACCAGGCCCAATTCCCCGTACTGGGCCGCAATCCGCCGCAGCTTACTCCGCAGGGCGTTGAGGGTGAGGTCCGGCTCGTCATCGATCACCATGGGCGCTTCCGCCAGTCGCCCCGCCGCGTGCGCAAGACGCTCGAAATCCCGCTCGTTCAGCTGCCCTGAGCGAATCCGGTTCATATCAACCCGCGCCTCGCTGCACAGCATCCGGAGGGCCAGCTGCACGCTGGGCATCTCCAGGCTGAACACCGCGACGGTCTTCTCAGCGCGGAGGGCGACATTCTGAGCGATGGAGAGAGCAAAGGCCGTGTTGTGCAGGCAGATGTCCGCCGCGATGAAGTTCGCGTCCCCCGGCACGGTGAGGTCGTACACCTGCCGCTCACCCACGTCCTCGATGCTCACGATGTCATCCCAGTACAGGTCGCCGTGACCCAACGGGGTCAGGGGCGGACCGTCCAGCACGGCGGCGGAGCGGGCGGCACAGGCGAGCGCATTCCGCTCTCCCGCCGCATGCCGTACGTAGCCCCACGCCCCGGCACTCAGCGAGATATCCCGCCGGGCCTTTTCACCCAGCCACCCAACCTGCATCTGGTAGTCCGCGACGCTGCGTTCCTCGGTGATCTCCACCCGCCAGGAACGCTCCCCCTGGCGCCACAGCTCGCTCACGATGCCGAAGCGCACCAGGGCGTGGTGAACGTCGCGGGCCAGCGCCTCACTCATCACGGTGAACTCGATGCGGGGCTTGTCGGCCAGGGCAGAGACGGTCCCGTCACAACTCAGAAGCACGCGCAGGAAGGCGGCCAGGGACTCGCGGGTGAGCGTCCAGACGACGTCCGGGAAGCGCTTCTCTTCTGCCCGCCGACCCCATACGCCCAGGTCCCGCAGCCACTCCGTGAGGGGACTGAGCCGGTCCTGGCGCTCGCCCGGCGGCCAGCGACAGCTCAGGCGGTCGTCAGTAGCCGTTGGCGCGTCGGCCACCATCTCCACCTCTGGAAACTCGGCGGCGAGGCAGGCACGGAAATCCTCCACCAATGCCGGGTCCGCGTTCGTCCAGCGGGGGTGACTCTGCGTCAGGCCGCCTTCCGCCAGCAGGTAGGCGAGCAGGCGCACCCGCTGCGGGCTCAGGGCATCCTCCGTACCGAACACGGGCACAGCGCGGGGCACGGCGATGCGGTCTCCCACCCTCAGGTCGTACAGGGGCGTCCAGCCGTCCACACCCAGAAAAGGATGGTGCGGCGTGGTCTCCACCACACGGCCCGTGCGGGTCGTTACCCGGCGCACCGCCTTCACGCCGCTATCGATCCAGGCACCCACCCGGGATTCACGCACGGTTCCCTGCGGCGTCACACTGAGCACCGTCGGCAACCGCCGCCGCACAAACGCCTCCACCGTGATCCGCTCCCCGGTACCCGGCACGTCGATCAGCGTGTCTGCCGTCACGCACTTGCCCATACTCGGCCTGGCCGCCAGCACGTTCAGGCTCCCCTTCTGGAACCCCGAAATCTGCTCGTCGAGGTCGCGAAAACCGCTGCTCACCCCGTCGGGAATGCCCTTGTTCTGATGCAGCAGGGTGATGTACTCGAAGGTGTCGTGGACGATCTCGCCCATCGCCTGATACGACTCGCTCCCCTTCTTCTGCTCAGCCACCTCGAAAATCAGCTTCTCGGCCCGGTCGAGCAGGTCCTCTAGCGGCAGCTGCCCGTCGTAGGCGAGCTGCATCGCCTTGCCCGAGGCGCTGATGAGTTGCCGCAGGGTGTGCTTTTCCTGCACGATGCGGGCGTAGTGCTCTGCGTAGGCAGCAGTCGGCACCTGATCCGAGAGACCAATGAGGTACGTGAGGCCGCCCACCTCATCAAGCTGGCCCTTCACGCGCAGGTCCTCACTCAGGGTCACCAGGTCGACTGGCTCACCCCGTTCTTGCAGAGCGCGCATCGCCGCAAAGATCTTGCGGTGGCCCTCGCGGTAGAACATCTCGGGCGTGAGGGTGTCCCCGAGCTGAATCAGGGTGTCGTTATCGAGCAGGACGCTGCCCAGCACGCTGATTTCTGCTTCATTGCTGTGCGGGGGAACGCGTGGTGTCAGTTCCATGCAGGCCTTTCGGGCACGCGGCAAGAGAACGCGCCGCCCTTAGGAGAGCAGGGCGCGCCGCGCATACAACGGTGAAGTCAGGCTGGGGGCAAGTGGCCCCATTCGCCCAGAACCTCCCCAGCGGGGCAGCTCCCGGGCCGAACTGCCGAGCATCATACCACTGTCCCCCCTCCCCCAACACCCCCACCGCCCGCCCGGAACGTAAGAGTCCTGTTAGGGCCTCCTGAATACCCTCATCTCAGCAAGGACGGGAGATACCCGCACCTGCAACGCCATTCCCGGCCCGAGGGACTTCTCCCGATTCCTTAACCCGAAGGCCCCCAGAGGAGAGACCATGAAGAACGGAACCCAAGGCTTTACCCTGATCGAGCTGCTGATTGTGATCGCGATCATCGGGATTCTGGCGGCGGTGCTGATCCCCAACCTGCTGAACGCCCGCAAGGCAGCGAACGACAGCGCGGCCCAGAGCCTCCTGCGCAACGCCGTGACCGCTGCCGAAGCGAGCCGCGCCAATGGCACGACCATCACCACCGAAACGGACTGCAAAGACGCCAATATCCTGAACATCACCTCCTACCCCACCAGCGTCACGGCCTGCCAGATTAAGCAGACCGCCAACGGCACCTACGGTTACGTCACCTCCAGCACGAACAACAACTACCAGTTCGACGGGACGACCATCAAGAAAGTCTCTTCTGCGGGTATGCCCAGCAGCATGCCCTAAGGCCTCAGCTTCTTCTCCAGCCCCGTCTCAGCGGGGCTTTTTCTTTTCTCGAGGAGTTCATGTCCCTGTTCCGGTTGGCCCTGGCCCTGTTCGTTCCTCTGTTTTGCCTCTCCTTTTGGCCTGCTGCCGTAGCCGTTCCCCAGGCCAGTCTGTACCCCCTCCGCTTCTGGCTGCTGCTGGGCCTGGTGTTTTTGGGAACGCTCGGAGCCGTGGCCTTGCAGGGCAGGGGCATGACGGTGACCGAGTACCTTCGCCGCCACCCGCCACGCCTCGGCCTTCTGGGAGGACTTACCCTGCTATATGCCCTTTGGGTAGCCCTTTCCGCTGCAACCTCGCCTCTTCCCTGGATTGCCTGGCTTGGTCAGCCCTACTCCCAGTTCGGTGCCCTGATGCTGCTGCTCTGTCTGGGGGCAGCGGCCCTGTATGCCCGCTCTGCGCCGGTCGAACTGGTGATTCGCGCGTGTGCCCTCACCACACTCGCTATGTTTGTGCTCGCTCTTGCCGAGGCCGTGGGGTGGCGACCGCTCGCCCACCTGATCTCTTCGCCCCGCATGACCTACCCTGCTGGCACGGTCGGCTTGCGTCAGCACCTGGGCGGATGGTTTGCCATCATGGCGCTTGCCCCCGTGTTTTTCTTTCGCCGGCGGCCACGCACCCTCTGGTTTTGGAGCTGGCTTCTCTCCGGACTCCTGGGGGTCTCGCTCTGCACCAACACGGCTGCCACGCTCGGTGTGGCCCTGGGTCTGGCCCTGTGGTTGCTGCTCGGTATCTTTCGCAGGGCTTGGGTTCTCCCACTGCTGACCGCAAGCCTCTTTGCCGTGAGTACGGTGGCCTTCCCCCCCCTCATCACGGCCCAGAGTAAAGCCCTTGGCCTTTTGCCCCCCCACTTCAAGGACTACGGCTCGACCCAAACCTTCACCACGCGGCTCTACCTCTGGCGAGCCGCCTGGCGCGCGGCGCAGACGAGGCCCCTCCTGGGCTGGGGGGATGAAACCTTTGCCTCCGCCGTCTATGAGCACCTGAGCCCCTCAGAAATCAGCGCACTCCTGAGGTCAGAACTGGGATTGGACAGCAACTACCATGCCGAGCCGGCCTGGCCAGGATTTTATCTGATCAACCCTCTCCAAAAGGACCGGCAGTATGTTCATGTTATCTATGTCCACCCCCACAACATCTGGCTTGATGAGGTGTATGCCCACGGCTTTGTAGGCGCCGCCCTCGCCCTCCTCACAGCGGCTCTCTTCTTGTGGAGGGTGTGGCAACAGGAACCCTCAGCCTTGATCCCCCTGCTTGTTGCCGTTTTGCCCTACACCGTGTTCCTCACCGCCTGGTTCTATGTGGCCACGGTCACGCCCCTCTTTTTTCTTCTCCTCGGAACAGCGCTGGCGGATGTGGTTCCCCTACGCTCTGGCCCGCACAGAAACGCCTATGAAGAGCCAAGGTCTAACCCTGCTTGAGCTACTGGCCGCAGCGACCCTGCTGGGCCTGCTGTCCGCACTGTTCCTGTTAAGCCTCCTCCAGGCTCAACGGGGCGCAGTCTCCACCCAAGCCCAACAACTCGCCCGACACGCGGCCACTCTGGCAGAAATCAAACGGAGCGTGACGAACACGCCGTATTCCTCGCCCACACCCTGTGTCCCCGCGCTTCTTGTCGACCTGCCCGCTTCCGTGCCGCAGTGTGTCTTTCGGCAGGACGAAAACACCACCTACGTCTTGACCCAATCCTCGTCCGGCAAGTTCTTCCTGTTTGATGGGAAAGGCTTGCAAGGCCCCCTTGGGGCACTCCCCGCCTCGTGGTAGGCTATACCCTGCGCGCTATGTCTTCCCGCTACGCCCTCAAGGAATGGGACACCCAGTGTCAGGCCCTGACCTCCGGCTCTTCGGCCCTCCTGATTCGCAAGGGGGGCATCATGGAGACGCACGCGGGCTTCGAGGTGGAGCACCGTGAATTTCTCCTCTACCCGACGTTCCTGCACCAGAATCCCGATGAGCTGAGGCCCGAATTCAGGCCGCTGCTGCGCGACGACCCTCAACCGGGCCAAATCGTCCTTCCGGCGCTGGCAGAGGTGGTGGCGGTCCATCAAGTGGAGTCGCTGGAGCGGGCGCTGGCGCTGGCGCCGTACCAGGCGCTTACGTCAGGAGCCATCGAACGGCGCTTCCACTACCGCAACCGGCCCTGGGTTCACGCGCTGCTGCTGCGGGTGCGCCCACTGCAACAGTCGCTGGTGCTGGAGGAAACGCCCCAGATGCTGGGCTGCGTGAGCTGGGTGCCGCTGCCGGACCTTTCGGTAGAGGCCGGGCCACCCGTGTTGCCCGAGGCCGAACTTGAACGGCTGCGGGCGGCGGTCGAGGCAGCCCTCAGCGCTTAGCCCTCCAGAGGGGCCAAAGAAGAGGGAGGCGAACCCCTCCCCCTTCGTGCGGTGTACTCGACTACTGTGCGCCCACCGCCTGGAGGTCGTAGTTGTTGAGGATGGTCGTCTGCACCTCACGGGTCGCCGTGTTGTAGATGTTCCAGCCGTACTTGGTGCCGCTAAAAAAGTCGTTGTCACGTCCGGCGTACACCAGCAGCTTGCCGTTGTCGCGGCTCAGCACCACGTCGCCGGTGTTGAAGCGGCCATCATTGTTGGCGTCTCGGAAGACAATCACTCGGTAGGTGCCGTAAGGGACATTCCGGGGCAGAGTGAGGGTATAGCCGCCGGTCAGGAACTTGTCGATCAGCTGCGGCTGGGTGCCGTCGGCGGTGTACTGGCCATTGTTAAAGCCCACCACCGCCAGGCCGAGGTTCTGGTTGGGGCTAAAACCCTGCAGCTGACCGGAGACGGCAGCGCTGCGGGTGCCGAAGACGCTGCACGAACTGAGGGCGACGGTCCCGAGAGCGGCAATCGCAAGCATCTTGTTCATGGAGAACCTCCTTACAGAGCATGTTCACCGTACCGGCCAGGGGGAGGGGACGCTACGGGGCATCCTTTCCCGCTGAACTCATGCCGTCCTCATGGAGGAGCACCGTGCCCGAGCAAACCTGATGGAGCCTTTAGGGGAGGAGACACAGGGCTATAGTGACCGCTATGCAAAGGCCGCCTTTCACTGCCCTCGCTGCCGTTTATGACGCGATTATGGCGGACGTGGAGTACGAGCACTGGGCGGACTTCGTGCTGACCTACAGCCGGGATGGAGGGCTGGAGGCGAGCACCGCTCTTGATCTCGCCTGCGGTACGGGGGGCTTTACCCGGGAGCTGCTGCGGGCGGGCCTGCGGGTGCACGGCGTAGACGCCAGCCCCGAGATGGTAGCGGTGGCGCGGGAACGCCTGCCAGCGAGCGTTACCCTGAGCATAGGGGACCTGCGAACCTTTGCGCTCGCCGAGACATTCGACCTGGTCACCTGCGTCTTTGACAGCCTCAACAATCTGTTGACTCCCGCAGAGCTTGGCGCGGCACTGAGGCAAGCACGGGCACACCTGCGACCTGGCGGACTGCTGGCCTGCGACCTCAACACCCGTCTGGGTGTGCGGGAGCTGTGGGAGGGGAACGCCATCGAGGGCCTGGCCAGGACACCAGACGGACGCGAGGTGCACTACCACTGGTCTCACCACTACGACGCGGCCGCGGAGGTCGGGGTGGTCCAGGCGTTTTGCCGAGTGGAGGACCGAGCCGGTGGCTGGGAAGAGTTTACCGAGGAACACCGTGAGCGCGGCTACGACCCGGCGGACCTGGAACCCTTGCTGGCGGCGGCGGGCTTTGCGCGCTGGGAGATCGTGGAGTACCCGGATTACGCGCCGCCGTCGGCGAATACACCGCGGGTATGGGTGTTCGCATGGGCCTGAATGTTCCCGTCCTGGGTGCGGGCGGATGGGGAACTGCCTTGGCTGTGGCGGCGGTGCGAGCTGGCCAGCAGGCGACGCTGTGGGCCCGCCGCGCCGACTTTGCCGCCCAGCTCGCCCGCGAGCGTGAAAACCGCGAGTACCTGCCCGGCGTGGAATTGCCGAGCGGCGTCAAGGTGACGTCAACGCTGAGGGAGGCAGTGATGGGAGCGGACTTCGCCCTGGTCGTGGTGCCCAGTGTGGGCGTACCGGACCTGCTCGCCCAGCTGCCGCGCACGCTGGGCGTGGTGCTGTGCGCCAAGGGCCTCGCGCCGGACGGGGGGCGGCTCACCGACCTGGCGCGGGCATTGGGCTTTACTCGGATTGCCATTCTGAGTGGCCCCAACCACGCCGAGGAGATCGGGCGAGGCCTGCCCGCCGCGACGGTCGTCGCGAGTGCGGACGCGGCCCTGGCGCGGGGGGTCCAGGCAGCCCTTCTCTCCCCCACCCTACGGGTCTACACCAGCGGGGACGAGGTCGGAGTAGAACTGGGCGGCGTGCTGAAGAACGTGATCGCCCTCGCGGCAGGCATGGTGGACGGCCTACATCTGGGGGACAACGCGAAAGCGTCGCTGATGACCCGGGGCCTGCGCGAAATGCGCCGTTACCTCGTCTCGCAGGGCGCGCATGAGGACACGGTCTACGGCCTGAGTGGCCTGGGTGATCTGGTGGCCACCGCCACCAGCCGCCACAGCCGCAACCGCGCGGCGGGCGAGGCCATCGCGCGGGGCCAGAACCCGGCCCAGGGCGGGAAAGTGGTGGAGGGCCTGCGAACGGCGGGCCTCCTTGATGCCTGGGCCACCGCCCACGGCCATGACCTCCCTATCGTGCGAGCGGTGGCACGGGTCGCAAGCGGCGAGTGGACACCCGAGGAGGGGATCGCCAGCCTGATGGAACGGGACGCCAAGGCAGAACTCGATGCCTGACGCAGCCCTTCTTGCCCGTGCCGAAGCATTCGCGCGCCCCTTCTACACGCAGGCCTACCGCGTATACCACACAGCGGCCCACATCGAGGCGGTGCTGAGCGCCCTTCGCTCGCGCCAGGTCCTTACTCCAGCGCTCACCCTCGCTGCCTGGGGTCACGACCTCGTGTACGACCCGCAGAGGCTGGACAACGAGGAACGCAGCGCGGAGGTGTTCGGGGCGTGGCTGCGTGGGCAGGGCATTCAGCCCGAACTGGAGGGGGAGGTCCGGGCCCTCATTCTCGCCACCCGTCACGCGGCTCCTCCGGCGACACGGGGCGAGGCGCTGCTCGTGGACGCCGACCTCAGCATTCTGGGCGCGAATCCCGAGGCCTTCGCCGCCTATGACGCGGCCATCCGCCAGGAATACGCCTTCGTCCCAGAGGAGGCGTACCGAGTCAGGCGGGCGCGGGTTCTCCAGGGCTTCCTCAACCGAGAGCGCATCTTCACCACGCCAGAGTTCGCGGAGTTGGAGGAGCGGGCACGGGTGAATTTGAACACAGCTCTTCAGAACCTGGGATGAAGCCGGTGGGCACATTGGTCCACGCCGTCACACCTGAACAAGTACCATCGCCCCATGCAGCCCCTCCCCCCCATCGTGCTTGACGATCCGCCGGGAAAGGTTCTGCACCTGGACCTCGCGGGACAGGTCGTTCTGACGCGTACCCGGGGGCTGCCCTACCTCTGGGACGTGCTGGAACGCAGCCCCTTGGGCCTCCTCGTTCAGGAGGCCCTTGATCCCCGCCACGTTCACGCCATCCTTGAGCGTCTGGACTTGCAGCAAGGCAAGTTCTTCTACCTGGGGCCAGCACTGGCGTACTTACCGCTGACCCCCTGCGAACGCCGCGCCCTGCGGATGATCGCCTTCGGCCTCAGCAACGCCGAGATCGCCAGCAGGATCGGCACCAAAACCAGCACGGTCCACACCCAGGTCAGTGCAGTGCTCGCCAAACTGGGCGTGAACAGCCGTCACGCGGCCAGGGATCTCTACTGGGGCTACCCGTCTTCCCCCTTATCTAGACAACTAACGACGAGTCCTCCCCAGGGCTGAGGATGCGGCCCAAGTCGGTCTCTCCCTAAGCTGCGGTCATGCAGAAACTTGTGCTTCTGGGCGCATGGCTCGTCAGTAGCTCGGCTCTCGCCCTCAGCGGCACGCCCCGCCTGGACTGGTTAAACAAATCGGTCAAGGCTACTTCCCTCCCCCACAATGGAAGACCCACGGTCTCTGTGTTCGCCCAGCCCGACTGCGCCGCGTGCAGCTTACAACTGGGCGCACTCTCGGCCCTCCAGAAGAGCAACCCCAAGCTCCAGATCACGCTGGTCACCGAGCAGAACAGCGCCGCCCTGCGCGAGTACCTCGCTGGGTTCGCCCTCAAGCCCACCGTCTACGCGGATACAGCGGGCAAGAGCATTCAGGCCCTTGGACTAAAAACTCTTCCGGCGGTGATGTATGTCAACGCTGCTGGGACTGTTGAGGGCTTTTACGAGGGCACGCTGACCAACGCCGAGACACGGGAACTGGGCACGGCACTGCTGGCCGGAAAGCCCGTGCCGAGGTTAACGGTGCCCGGCGGCGTGGGCAGCCCGGCCCCGGCCCTGCCCGGTGTGAACTGGGCGAGCAGCCGGAATCATCTGGTGATCTTCCACTCGGCCAGTTGCCGCTTTTGCACGGACCAACTGCCGCACCTGCTGAAGTACGCGCGGGAGAATCCGAAGGTGGCAGTGTGGATTGTGGCGCCGGGCGAACTGGACGCGGTGAGGAAGCAGTTTGCGGGGGCTTCAAAAAATGTTCGCATTGTAGAGGACAAGACCGACGTGAGCATAGGGGTAAAGCTCGCTAGCGCCTACCGCGCCCAGGGCACGCCTACCCAGATCTTGGTCAACAGCGCCGGGACGATCAAATGGCGCGGCGAGGGCTTCGATGTCCAGCGCGCCAATCCGTTCCAGGCAGGGAAACTACCGTTGGAGTAAATGGCCGGGTGGACAAACTCAAAGGAGAGACCATGAAAGGGATTGGGAGAGCAGGACTACTCGCAGCTATGTTGATGGGTGTGGGAAGTTCATCAGCGAGTTCTTGGGATGATGTTGCACAGGAATCGGGAGTGTGGGCAAGCCTGACTCAAGATCAGTCAGATCAAAAAAGTAACGACGGCGCAGACAGTGTAAGTACTACTTCTCAGGAGTGCATTGATCCAGGAACAGGGGCGCCCGCGTACTGTGGATGTAGTAATAAAGTCCAATACTGTTGAACAGAGAAACAGTATAGTCCTGTTTGTGCATGGACAGTGGCTGCCTGTGCAACTCGTGAATGGGTCTGCTCAGTGTGGGGCAAGACGCCGCAAGGTGCCTCCGTTTGTTTAGTGGGCGCCATGACCTGCGTCGCAGGATTGGTGTACAATTGTACGAATGCCGTAACGGAGGTTACGAAATGTACATGGAAATGCCCTTAAAGAAGGCTCTGTTTTTATCACTCAGCATTACTCTCTTTACCCTAATTTCCTACTATGCAACCGAGCTCCTTCTCTATTCACAAAATATTTCTCCCATTTTAGGCACACTATCTTTAGCAATACTACTTGCAACTTCCCTGAGAAGGTTCTTTGGGAAGGAGCCGTTTTACTTGTCAGCTTACCTTACCGGCATTCTAATATCCTTAATACCATATCTAACAAGATTGATTTAAGATGGTCATGAGAACCCCTACAGGTGGTAAGAAGATGCTCAACAAAATGCCCTTAAGCTCCTTAAAACGCTCCCAGATAGTCGTGCTTATTTTAGGAGTCGTCGGTCTATGCAGCCTGGCAGAAAATGCACCTGTATATCTCTCTACAAAGAACGGCTTCTATCACGGAGTGTTTCATATAATTTGCCTGACCTGTGCAAGTTTTGTATTGATCCGAAGACTAGGTATAGTAGGATGGACAGTACTTGGATTATTCATAATCTTTTTTATCAGCGGGTATCTTAGTTTGGGTTTCCCAGCTGAGTAATTCATTTTTCAAGAACGAATAGGCTAGTCAGGAGCAGACAAAATCAACATCGCCAAGCTCAAACATCTACCATACTCAGGCAACACCTACTCAAATTCTGGTGGGCAGCACAGGAACGATGAGATGGCGCGGCGAGGGGTTCGACGTTCAGCGCGCCAATCCGCTCCAGGCAGGGAAACTACCGTTGGAGTGAATGGCTGGATAGCCATACTCAAAGGAGGAGTTACGTACTTAGGTAGATGGTTACTAATGACGGCCTCCCTCATCTTCTCTCTATCGCCAGCACTGAATAACGCAAAGGCCTCTTCATGGAATGACACAAAGCAGGAGAATGGCGTCTGAGGCAGGTTGCCCGAACAACAGGAGGGCAGTCCAGATACAGAGAGTTCAGAAGGCACCATCCCTTGTTATAGCGATGGCTCGGGGGGAGGGTCGTGCAGATGTACACATGTTACTGTATGTCGTGACAAGGCACCGGTATGTACAGCCATTCAGGGACCATGTACTGCTACTGCCCTGGTGTGCCTTGCCACTCAGACACTTACAGGAGCATGTACGGGGTGGGGATGGGTATGTCTGGCCTACAGCAGTGAACTTCTTTGCAAAAATTCGGGTCAGGAATGCGTGACATACTGTCGATAGCATTCTGTTATGAAAGCCATGAATCTAGTAGTGCCGGTTTTGTTCCTAATATTCCTAGCAGGGCTACTAAAATCATCTCTATCTAATGATGATGTCCTTATGTCGCTTATAGCTTATATAGGAATTTTTACAGCAATATACCGTATAGCGAGTGCAGCTATACACTATATTAAGAACAGATCGAACAAAAATTAACGGCGAGGCGACGGGGTTCGAGCGGGCAGTGCCCAGCGAGGAGGGGACAGAGGCTAAGTCGCTGGTGGCTGCGGTGACGCCCTTCCCAGGAAGGGCACCGAGAGGCGCTTCACCTCCACCACCAGCTACTTTTTGCCTTCTCACTCCGCTCGGGGTGATGCCCCTGTCATCACCCGGCAGCTACTTAGATCGCAGAAAACACCCTACAGGAGCTGACCTCTCCTGTCTTGATCTGCCTTTCGACCCCTCGAGAGGGGTTCGATGCCCAGCGTGCCAATCCGTTCCAAGCAGGCACATTACCGTTGGAGTAAATGGCCGGGTGGACAAACTCAAGGGGAGAGTTATGAAATTATTGCAATTCTACTCCTAGAAATGGAAGGGACACTTGTGACCCAGCTGGATGTACGGAAAATTAGTAGATGGTTGATGGTCTTAATCTCCGTCTCATATGCAATTTATGTTCTTTTTGAAAGAGGTTGGGGAGACTTCTTTACTATTCTAATTACGGGTTCGGTGGCATTCGCTTTTATCACTTATTTCAAGGAAATGAATAAGTAAATTTCCAAGCGCCAACGATTTTGTTGCAGAATCCAGCAGAACACATTTGACAGCAGAAAACCGCCCTACAAGGGGCGGTTTTCTGCTCTTTTGAATCTATTTCTAATCGGCGGCCGTGCCGTGCTGCCCAGCCTGAGCGTTTTGCTCTTCCTTGTCGCGCTCCAGCTTCGCCTTGATCTTCTTCAGGCGGAAGCTCTCTTCGCGCTCGCGCTGGTCCAAGACACCGCGGATAAAGCGGATGTCATCCTGAATGCCGGGAATCACAACCTGCTCCAGGGCGTTCACGCGCCGACTGGTCTTCTTGATTTCCTCGCCGATGCGGCGCAACTTCGTTTCGGTCGCAGCCACCTTCACAATGGCTTCAAGCACGCCGCCGAAGTCCGTCGCGGCCTGGATGGTACGCGCGCCGACATTGATCGGGCTGAAGTTCACCTGCTGCGTACGCTCGGGGATGTTGATGCGGGGCACCTTCACGCCGTAGATGCTCTCGATCTGCATATCCACGGCGTAATCACCCGTGCCTGCCAGGCTGAGGCTCTCGACCGCTTCTGGACTGTCCCACGCTTTTGCGCCGAACAGGCTGGTATAGGCTCCCTTGCTCACGCTCGCAAGCTGCTCGCGCGCCGCAAGAGCATCCCGCACCAGCGCGAAAAACTCCCCGATGAGCGCGTCACGCTTGCGCTTGAGGAGGTCTGCGCCGCTTGTGGCCGTCTTGAGGCTGGCCTTGCTTGCCAGAAGGGCAGAGCGGGTGGGGCTGATCTGTCCTGCCATGATTCCACCTCCTTGGTCGGTGGCGGAAGTGGGAAGTGACGGGTGCAACCGGCAACTTCCCACTCACCAGTGACCGTTAGATCCGATTTCCCCGCCACATCTCGTCGAGCTTGGTGCCGTAGAACTTGTCGATGTGGTCCCTCGAGAGTCGGGTGAGCTGGCTCTGCGGCAGCTTGGAGAGAATCGCCCAGGCAACCGTGAGGCTCTCTTCGATGGAGCGGTCCTGATCGCCCTGACCAATGAAGTACTGCTCGAAGTCATCGGCAAAGCGCAGGTACAGCTTGTCCGTCTCGGTGAGCGCGTCCTCGCCGGTGATGGCGACAAGCTTCCGCAGGTCAAGGCCGTTGGCGTACGCGGCAAAAAGCTGGTCAGAGACGTTCTTGTGGTCTGCCCGAGTCTTGCCCTTGCCGATGCCGTTGCCCTGGAGGCGCGAGAGGCTCGGCAGGGGGTTGATGGGCGGGAAGATGCCCTTGGCATTCAGCGCCCGGTCCACCACGATCTGACCTTCGGTGATGTAGCCGGTCAGGTCGGGAATAGGGTGCGTGATGTCGTCGTCGGGCATGGAAAGAATCGGGATCTGAGTCACCGAGCCAGGCTTGCCCTGCACCACGCCCGCGCGCTCGTACAGTGACGCCAGGTCGGTGTACATGTAGCCGGGGAAGCCGCGGCGACCGGGGATCTCCTCACGCGCCCCACCGATCTCGCGCAGCGCCTCGCAGTAGTTTGTGAGGTCGGTCAGGATCACGAGCACGTGGTAGCCGTGCTCGAACGCCAGGTACTCGGCGGTCGTGAGCGCCATCCGGGGGGTGAGCAGCCGCTCGACCGCGGGGTCGTCCGCGCGGTTGAGGAACAGCACGCTGCGGGCCAGCGCTCCGGTGCGCTCAAACTCCTGGGTGAAAAAGGACACCTCACGCTGGGTCAGGCCCATCGCCGCGAACACGACCGCAAAGTCGCCCTCGTGGCCAGGCACCTTCGCCTGCCGGGCGATCTGCGCAGCGAGTTCGTTGTGCGGCAGACCCGAGCCGGAGAAGATGGGGAGCTTCTGCCCACGGATCAGCGACGTGTTCACGTCGATGGTGCTGATCCCCGTCTGGATGAACTCTTCAGGCTTGGCACGCGCGGCGGGGTTCATGGGCTGCCCGTTGATATTCAGCCGCTTCTCGGCCACCACCTGGGGCAACCCGTCGATGGGGCGGCCCAGGCCGTCGAAGCGGCGACCGATCATGTCCTTGCTGACACCCAGACGCGCGACATCCTCGACCAGGCTCACACTGGCGGTCGCGAGGTCGAGGCCACGGGTCTCCTCGAACACCTGAATAACGGCGTTCTCTTCGCTCACCGAGATGACCTGACCGCCACGGGTCCGGCCCGTACCGTCCTTGATGTCCACGATCGCGCCGTACGCGAGGTCCGAAGCCGCATTCACAAAGAGGAGCGGCCCGGAGATGTAGGCGACATCGTTGTATTCCTTTTTCAGGAGAGTGGTCACGCCTTCACTCCTTTGAAGGTGCGGTCGAGCTCGTCCATCACGCTCTCGGCGTAGGCCATAAACTCAGCCTCAGGCACGTAGCGGGCGCGCGACAGCCGCTCGATCACGGGGTTTTGAATGATCTCATCGATGGTGACGCCCTGACGCAGGGCCGCTTCCGCCTCGTCGTAGAACTTCAGCATCATCTTCATCAGGCCGTAGTTCTTGGGCATAGAGGCGCTGGCATCAACCGGGTCGAAGCCGTTCTGCTGGAGGAAGTCCTGTCTGAGCATGCGGCCCGCCTCGATAATCAGGCGTTCCTGGTCCTGCAGGGCGTCGGGACCCACGAGCTGTACGACTTCCTGCAGGGCCGCTTCCTGCTGAAGGATGTTGCTGATGCGCTGGCGCAGCTCCGGGAAGTCGGGGCCGACGTTCTCGCGGTACCAGCGGTCCAGGATGGGCGTAAAGAGGGAGTACGACCCGTTCCAGTTGATCGCCGGGAAGTGACGGCGCCGCGCGAGGCCCGCGTCGAGACGCCAAAAGGCCCCGGTGATGCGCAGGGTCGCCTGGGTGACCGGCTCGGACATGTCACCGCCCGCCGGAGACACCGCGCCGATGATGCTGACCGCACCGTCCTCACCCGCCAGGGTTTTCACGGCACCCGCACGCTCGTAAAAGGCGGCGAGCTTCGCGCCCAGGTAGGGCGGGTAGCCTTCTTCTGCGGGCATCTCCTCCAATCGAGAAGAAATCTCACGCAGCGCCTCGGCCCAGCGGGAGGTCGAGTCGGCCATGAGGGACACGCTGTAGCCCTGGTCGCGGAAGTATTCGGCGAGGGTAATCCCGGTGTACACCGAAGCTTCACGCGCCGCCACCGGCATGTTGGAGGTGTTGGCGATCAGGATGGTGCGGTGCATGAGAGGCCCGCCGGTCTTGGGGTCTTCCAGTTCCGGGAACTCGACGAGCACGTCCGTCATCTCGTTGCCGCGCTCGCCGCAGCCCACGTACACCACAATGTCCGCGTTGCCGTACTTCGCCACCGACTGCTGCGTCACCGTCTTGCCCGAGCCAAAGGGACCGGGAATCGCCGCCGCGCCGCCCATCACCAGGGGAAACAGCACGTCGAGGATGCGCATCCCGGTGAGGAAGGGCAGGCTAGGGTCGAGCTTCTTGGCGACCGGACGCGGCGCGCGCACCGGCCAGTAGTGGGCCAGACGCAGCTTCGTGCCGTCTTCGAGCGTGGCGATGGTGTCGTCGATGGTGTACTCGCCCGCAGGCGCCACCCAAGTCAGCTTGCCCCCCTTGTCGGGCGGCGTCAGAATCTTGTGGGTGAAGGAGAACTCCGGCACGGTCCCCAGGATGGCGCTGCCACCCACGGTGTCTCCGGCCTGCACGCTGGGGGTAAAGGCCCACTTCTTCGTTCGGTCGAGACTGGACACCTCGATGCCGCGGGCGATGAAGTCCCCCGACGCCTCGCGGATTTTGTCCAGCGGGCGCTGAATCCCGTCGTAGATGCCATTGAGCATGCCTGGCCCCAGCTCCACCGAGAGCGGCAGCCCGGTCGTCTCGACGGGTTCACCCACGGTCAGGCCGCTGGTGTCCTCGTACACCTGCACGAAGGCAGTGTCGCCGTCGAGGCGGATAATCTCACCCACCAGGCGCTCTTTGCCCACGCGCACGATGTCGTACATCTTCGCGCCGTACATGCCCCCCGCGATCACGGCCGGACCGGCGATGTTCTGCACGACGCCTCTTTGCTGTTGCGTCATTTGATCTCCTTGGGAGAGGGATAAGGGGTGAGGCAGGAGGGATTAGGACGGTGCTAACACCCCAAACCTAATCCCCAACACCTTAAAGCTTGATGTCAAACCCGATGGTGTCCCGCACCAGTTTGCCCATGTACGCCTTGGCATCCACCGTATCGGCGGCAAAGGCGTCCCGCAGGCTGGGAATGGGCAGCAGAATGGGGAGGTCGCGGCCACGCATGACGCGTGCCGTCGCCGCGGCGGGGTCAGGGATCAGACCCGTATCCACCGCGACAAGCCCGTAGCGATTTTCCTGAATGATGCGTTCAAGTTCCGCCACAGCATTCTCGGGAGTGGCCTCGATCACCTCGGCGCCCGCCAGGCGGTAGCCCGTCGCGGTTTCGGCGTCCGAGAGGATCACAACGCGCTGCATCTGGTTGCTGCCCTGCGTCATGCCATCACCTCACGGCGAATCTGTTCGGTGGGCAGGTTGTAGTACTTGCCGCGCCCGATCAGCCGGAGCTTGGCGATTTCGATCTCCTTGCGCCGCAGGAAGTCGAGGATGATGCCCACGCCTTCGGGGTCCCCGGCGGCGATGTTGCGCGCCGCGTCATCGAGAATCCTGCGGGCAGCCACCTCGGCCTCCTCCAGGCTGGGGGCGTCCAAAATCGCCGCCACCTCCGGCACGCCGCTCGTATCCCCGCTTGCCAGGCGGCTGTAGCCTGCGGCGTCGAGGCGTCCTCCCGGCACAAACAGCTGGGGGTCCACCGGCTGCCCCCGCGTGCTGCGGGCAATCAGGGCGTTGCGCACATCGATCTCGCGGCCGAGATAGCGGCGCAGGCTGGTGTTGCGCGCCACCTGGAGTGCGTGGCGGTAGTAGCCCTGGTCGAGCGCGACCTCGAGGTCGAGCAGGCGACCCGTCGCGGCGTAGGCTGCAGCTGCCTCGCGCATCGCCCGAGCAAGCGGATGACCACTCACGGCGATGGTCGCGGCCGCGCTCGCCAGATCGGTGCTCTGGGCGGCCGTACGCAGCGTGGCGGGCCGGATGGTGCCACCCGGAATCAGGCTTTCGAGAATCGCCTCGGGACCCCGCCCGCTGACGATGCCACGGGCGATGGTCTTGAGGTTCACCAGATCCCAGCGCATCAGCAGCACCTGAATCTCGCGCCGCGCCTCGCCGTCCGCGAAGCCCAGCACCTTCTGGGTGGTGGCAAAGAGATTTTGCGAGAGGGCGCGGTCAAGTTCGGGAAGGCCTGCCCCCTCGGCCGTCGTCTCGCGCATGTCGGGCGCGAGATCCGTCTCGGTGAGAACGCGCAGGAATTCCTGGTAGCTGCCCGCCGCGAGCGCCGATTCAAGGGCGCGCCCACCCAGCAGCTTGGTCCGCATCACGCGAACGCGCGTGTTGATGTAAGCGTAGTCGTCGGGCATCGCTCCTTACCTTACTCGCTGAGGATGCGGCTGACCTGCGGCGCGAGCTCGCTCCGCAGCCGTTCCAGGCGCCCTGCCAGCGTGTTGGTGATGCCGCTCTTGCCACCGCGCGCGACCACGCGCACGCCGCCCACAATGGCGGGGTTCTCGCGAACGGGCAGGTCGGTAACCACCTCGCGGGCCAGCGCCACCTCGGCAGGATTCACCTCGACGGCTTCCGCATCGGGAACGGCCTGACGGGCCTCGGCCAGCAGGCGGCTGAGAATCTCGCGGTACTCGGGCAGGCGGGTGATGTCGCGCAGGTGCCCCTCAACAAGCCCGTACACCTCGCGCATGCCCTGCTCGCTGGCCGTCAGCCGCGCGGCGCTGAGTTCGAGGTCGGCGGCGGAGCGGGCACGCACCAGCCCGGCCTGCCGCTGCGCCTCCAAGGCGCGGGCGCGGCTTTCGAGGAGGGCTTGCGCGCGTTCGCGGGCCCCCGTCAGGATCTGCTGGACGCGGTCACGGGCCTCGGCGCGGATGCGCTCGATCTCGGCCTGTGCCTCTTGTTCGAGAAGCTTGTCGAGCGCCATATCAGGCCAGGATGAACAGCGCGAGGAAGCCGAAGATCACGAGCGTTTCCGGAATCAGGAAGTACAGCAGCAGGCTACCGGCCTTGCTGGGGTCTTCGGCGACCGCGCCCACCAGGCTGGAGCCGATGCGGGCCTGCGCCACACCGGTGCCCAGCGCGCCAAGGCCAAGGGCGAGGCCCGCGCCAACCGCACGAAGGCCGCGGTACAGCTCATCGGTCGCGGCCTCAGCGCCGGCCGTTTCCTGGGCGAGACCGCTGGTCGCGAGGGCGAGAACGAGGGACGCGAGGACGATCTTGTGGTACTTGGTCATGGGGAACACTCCTTGAAGTTATTTACCCTGCCCACTCACGGGGCTGAGGCGGCGAAGGGGGTTGTAGGCCGGGCTGGTCTCGGCGTTGAAGCCGGTCGGGTTGAGGAACTCGACCATGTGCAGACGCAGCGGCTGGACGATGTGACCGATCAGGGTCAGCGCAAGCACCAGGAAGTGCAGCAGCGCCCCGACCAGAATGCCCAGGATGATGCCGAGGAAACCGATGCGCTCGAAAAGACTCCAGCCCAGGTCGGTGCAGAGGCGGGCCAGGATGGCCGACACCAGGCCGACGGCGAAGATACGGGAATAGCTCATGACGGCCCCGCCCTGCGAGAGCAGTTCGATGGGCAGCATGGGGAATGTGCTGAAGACACGCAGGTACCCGACGATAAAGGCCGCAAAGCCCAGGTACATCAGCAGGATCAGCGGGTTGGCGAAGTTGGTGAACTGGCCGAAGTCCTGCCCGGCGCGGGTGGCAAACGCCATCATGATCAGGGCGAACACGCCGCCGAAAAGGGCGACGCCTTCCCAGGTGTGGACAGCGTCACGGTGCTTGAGGCCCTGCTGAATGCGGATGCCCCAGCCCCACAGGACCTGGAGAATGCCAAAGAGCAGCGAGAACACGAGCGCGATGTTGCTGAAGTAGCTCGTTTCCAGGCGGGGGAACAGGATCGGAATCAGACCGCTGTGCGCTTCCCCTTCCGCCACGTAGCGGGCACCCGTCCAGCCCCACAGGCTGTTGAGCAGTTCCGGGTTGACGTAAAAGACGTGTAGGTGTTCCAGCAGGGTGCCGAAGAACTCGCCGGTCAGGAAGCCCCACACGATGCTCCAGGCGGCCATCACATTCGTGACAAAGCCCAGGTCGCGCAGGGTAGCGGGCGGCACGTACGCGCCGAAGAAGCTGAGGTCCCAGCCCTCGCCCCGCCGGGCCTTGCCCAACAGCCACAGGCCAAACAGCAGGAACAGTAGCCCGTACCCGATGTCCGCGATGATGATCCCGAAGAAGAGGGGGAAGAACACCGCGATCACCCAGGTAGGATCAAAGGTGCCGTACTTGGGGAGGCTCATCAGCCCCATCACGACTTGGAAGGGCCGCACGTAGCTGTTGTTCTTGAGCTGCACCGGCACGGCCTCGTCGTGGTGCTCGTCGACGGGGTGCAGTTCGTAGACGACGGCGTCGCCGAAGCGGTCAAGCGCCGCTTTCAGCGTGGGCACGCGGTCTACCGGGACGTAGCCCTGCAGGGCGAGGCTGTACTTGCCGCGGGCAGACACCGCACGCACGTCGTGAATCGCGACGCGGTCCTTGAGAGCGTCACGCACCGCATACAGGGCCGGACCGTGCGCGCGGGCCAGCTGATCGCGCTGCTCGTTGAGCTGCCGCTGCCGCTCCGGCCCGCTCTGACGGATACGCTCGAGTTCAGCCGCCGCCTCGGAGAGGGGCAGGCCGTCAAAGCGGCCCGGCAAACGCAGCTCGCCCAGGCGGGCGCGGGCAAGTGCCGCACGAGCGGCCTCCCGGTCGCTGCGCAAGACGGCGATCAGGCCAACGCGGTTGGTTCCCACGGCTTCGGTCGCCAGCGCGTAGCGCTCGGGAAGCGCGTTCCGCAGCGCGGCCTCCAGTTCAGCCAGGGTGTCGGTGGGCTGCAGCAAAAAGGGCACCACCGTCAGGCGGCGGCTGCGGTCCAGTCCCCCCGCCAGGCGTGCCAGCGCCCGCACGGCGTCCCCATAGGCCGCCTCGGTCTCCAGGTCCGCCTGAAGTTCCTGACGCTGACGGGCCAGGGTCGAAACCGGCGAGGCCGCGTCCTCCACCACCTGCTCCCACTGGCTCTGCGGCGGAAGGGGCGCGGGGGCGGGACGGTAGGCCCCGAGTTCAGCAATGGTGCTTTCGGCCCGAGCCAGAAGCCGCTCGTCCTCGCGGCGGGACTGGGCATCCTGCCCGGACAGCGAGCCGGTCGAGAGGGGGCCGCCCACGATGGGCTTGAGGTGCAGCACCCCGGCATCTTGCAGCGCCGTGATCACAGCCTCGCTGTCGCGTTTGCGCACGGCGATCACGACCTGCTGCATGGGGTTAATCACGGCAGCACCGCCCTCAGGATGTACTCGGCAGCCTGCTGCACCCGGCTTTGCGCGCGGGCCTGGGTGGCCTGCGCCTCCTGCTCGGCCCGAGCACGGGCCTCCTGGCGGATGCGCTGGGTTTCGGCTTCGAGCTGCGCGTCACTCTCGGCCTGCATCGCCTGTGCCTGTGCCTGCGCCTGCGCCAGGATACGGGCCGCCTCGGCCTCGGCAGCCTCGACTTCCCGCCTGGCCTGCTCGCGGGCCGCCTCAATCTGCGCGTCCAGCGCCGCCTCACGGCTCGCCAGTTCACTCAACACTCGACTTGAGACGTCCAAAATCCCTCCTCCTTTCTTTCCCATAACACAGCCCCTTCGTGACTCAGGGCACCCGTAGGAAAAGCCCCGTCCATGCGGGCGAGGGATCTTCTGGGTGCTGTGAGCTGCTGTGGTGGCCCGACCCTTTGTTGGTATGCGTCAGACTCGTGCAGCATCCTAACACACGCTTCATTCATGCTCGGGAGGGCAAGCGTCCCGCTCCTGGATTCCTGCCAGGAGCGGGACGCTTGCGAGGACGGGGCGCCTGCCTAGTCGCCCCCCACCAGCACCGGCGTGCCCAGGCCGGTCTCGTTCTCGCTGTAGCCCTGCTCGCTGTGGGCACTGACGTCGATGCCGCTGATCTCCTGAGCGGCGGGAATGCGCAGCGGCAGCAGCAGATTGACCAGTTTCAGCAGCACAAAGGAGCCCAGGCCCGCAAAGGCGACCGCCGCCACGACGCTGACCAGCTGGGTCAGCAGCTGTTCAGGGAGGGGTTTGCCCTGGGCCGTCGTCCAGGCCAAAGCTCCAGTCAGCAGCGCGCCAACGATACCCGCGACCCCGTGGCAGGCAAACACGTCAAGCGCGTCATCGGCCCGCAGGGCGCGTTTGGCCTGCACGGTCCAGAAGCTCGCGGTCGCCCCCAACACGCCGACGATGACCGCTGCCCAAGGGGACACAAAGGCACAGGCGGGCGTGATGGCGACCAGACCGACGACCAGGCCGGTCGCGGCACCCACGGCGGTGGGCTTGCCGCCCCGCAGACTCTCCCAGCCCAACCAGGTGAGCAGCGCGGCGGCGGGCGCGACCAGGGTGGTGATCAAGGCCAGGGCCGCCGTCCCATTCGCGGCGAGGGCCGAACCCGCATTAAAGCCCAGCCAGCCAAACCACAGCAGGCCCGCGCCCAACAGCACGAAGGGCACGTTGTGCGGAACGTGCGCCGCCCTAGGGTAGCCGAGCCGCGGCCCGACCAGAAACGCAGCCACAAGCGCGCTCACGCCTGCCGAGATATGAATCACCGTGCCGCCCGCGAAGTCCAGCGCGCCGTCCTTGAAGAGCCAGCCGTCGGGGCTCCACACCCAGTGCGCCAGGGGCGAGTAGATCAACAGGCTCCATAGACCGCCGAAGAGCAGAAACGCACCGAAGCGCATCCGCTCCACAACCGCACCGCTGATCAGGGCCAGCGCGATGATGGCGAACATCGCCTGAAACGCGGCAAAGACGAGGGTGGGAATGGTGCCGGTCACGCTGCCTTGCAGGCCCTCTAGCCCGAGGTGAGACAGCCCGCCGACGAACGCGTTCCCCCCCGGACCAAAGGCGAGGGTATACCCCAGGCCCATCCAGAGAAGGCCGACGAGGCCCATGCTCGCAAAGCTCATCAGCATGGTGTTCAGGACGCTGCGGGCACGTGTGAGGCCACCGTAGAAAAAGGCCAGGCCGGGCGTCATCAGCATCACGAGCGCGGCGGAGATGAGCATCCAGGCGGTGTCACCGCTGCTGAGCGCAGCTTGGGAGTTCTGGGCGAGGGCCACGCCGCCCAGCAGCAGGATGAGGGGAAAGCACCTCTGCATCGTCAGGCCCTCCGCGAACCCGGCAGGCCGGGCGTGAGCTTCGTCTCGGTGACGGGTGTGAGGGCGGCGTGATCCTCCTCGCCGGTGCGAATGCGGACCACCCGTTCCAGGGGCTGGATAAAGATCTTGCCGTCACCCACCTCCCCGGTCCTCGCCCCACGCAGGATCGCGTCGATGGCGGGCTGCACAAAGGGTTCCGAGACGGCCATACGGAATTCCACCTTGTCGCGGAACTCCACCATCACCCGGGTGCCCCGGTAGTACTCCACCACCTCCTGTTCTCCCCCGTGTCCCGACACGCGGCTGAGCGTAAGACCACTGATGCCCGCTTGGAAGAGGGCTTCTTTCACCTGCTGCACCCGCTCGGGGCGCACGACGGCCGTGATCAGCTTCATGGCGTCTCCTTTTTCCCGTTCAAGTTGCAGGCCACCGAGCCCTGCATGGAGGCAGTGTGCAGGGAAAGCTGCGGGATGTCAACGCAAAACTTGCAATTTGTCCATAATCCTCTGGACAAATTGCAGACTTTCTCGAGGCTTTCCCCACCTCGGACACTACAACGTGCGTCTTGTGCAGGAAAGGGACGACATCCAGCAAGAAGGCACAGAGGAAGGGGAGGGCTGCGCCGCCTCTCCCCTCCTCACAGACATGCTTTGCTCAACCGCTCGGCGACCCCGCACCCTTCCCCACAGGCGGGAGGCGAGCCGCAGCACGCCCGACAGGCCCAGCGAGGACAGCAAACCGGACAGCAGTTCCATACGTCCTCGAGGACGCGCCTGCCCGCGCAAAGCCAGCCGGTCCGACCTCAGCGCAGGTACGCGACGAGCAGGTCTACCCCTGCCCGCAGGTCGTCCTCGTGGACGGCCTCGACCACCGTGTGAATGTAGCGGGTGGGCACGCTGAGGGTGACGCTGGGCACGCCCGAACGCGTGCGCTGGATCGCCGCGCCGTCTGTGCCGCCCAGCGGCAGCACCTCCAGTTGGTACGGGATGCCCTCGCGCTCGGCGAGGTCCACCAGTTCGTCCACCAGCCAGCGGGTCGAGATCATGGAGGAATCGAACACCTTGATGCCGATCCCCCCGCCCACCCGCGTGACCGCCTCCTCCGGGCCGACGCCCGGCGTGTCCACCGCCAGGGTCACGTCCAAGCCGATGCCCAGCGTGGGCGCGGCACCGTACGCCGCGACGGTGGCGCCGCGCAGGCCCACCTCCTCCTGCACGCTGAAGACCGCGACCACGTCATGCCGGGGACGGGCCTCACGGAAGTGGCGCAGCACCTCCAGTCCCAGAAACACGCTGGCCCGGTCGTCCATCGCCTTACCGACGGTCAGCCGACCCACCTGCCGGGCCTTCTGGTCCAGGGTGACCATATCGCCCACCCGCACTCGGCTTCGCACCTCGTCGGCCGGGAGGCCCAGGTCCACGAAGAACTCCTTGAGCTCGGGTACCTTCTTACGGTCTTCGGGCGTGGCGAGGTGAACGGGACGTCCCCCCGGCGTCAGCACGCCCGGCAGTGGGCCGCCGCGCGTCTGCACGGTCACGTTCCGCGCAAAGAGATTCCGGGGATCGAAGCCGCCCAACGCCTGCACCCGCAGGAAGCCCCGGTCGTCGATGAAGCTCACCAGAAAGCCAATCTCGTCCATGTGGGCGCTGAGCATGACGCGCTCGCGTTTGCCTTCGCCCTGGCCGTAGCGCAGCGCGATCACGTTGCCCAGCGCGTCGACATGCACCTCGTCGGCCAGGCCCTCCAGTTCGCGCAGCACAAAGTCGCGCACGGCATCCTCGTTGCCGGGCACCCCGTTGAGGTTCGAAAGCTGCCAAAGAAGCTCCAGCCGCAGTTCAGTTGTGGTCACGCGGCTCAGCATACGCCGCGGCGGGCTGATCGGGCGGCTCGTCCCCCCCCGAAGAAGGAGGAGGCCGCAGGTCGGTCCCGTTGAAGCGGCCCTGCGCCTCCGCCAGCCCCGCTGTGGCCCAGACCTCTACCGCGTCGGCTCCCCGGCGCACCAGTTCTGCCAGTGTTCCGGCCTCCTCGTCGCGCCAGCGGCTCAGCACCCAGTCGGCGGGATTCCAGCCCGCCGGGGGCCGCGAGATGCCGATCTTCAGGCGGGGAAACTCCTGGGTGCCCAGGACGCGGATGAGGTCACGCACCCCGTTTTGCCCGCCGTGCCGTCCGCCCAGCCGCAGCTTCAGCAAGCCGAAGGGGCTATCGAGGTCGTCTTGCACAACGAGCAGGGACGCTGGGTCCAGCTTGTAAAAGGCGTAGAGGGGCGCGACCGCCTGGCCGGAGGCATTCATAAAGGTCTGCGGCTTTACCAGCAGCACCCTCGCGCCCGGCGCAGGGCCGACGCGCACCTCCGCGACCTCCGCGTCCTTTTCCCGGCGCCACACCGCTCCCCAGCGGCGGGCCACCTCGTCCACGACGAGCCAGCCCACGTTGTGCCGGGTCCGCGCGTACGAACTGCCCGGATTGCCCAGGCCCACAACCAGCTTCACGGCGCTCAAGCCTCCAGGCTGTCCAGCGTCGCGCGCCAGCGGGCTTCTGTCTCGCGCACGCGGGGATCACCCTGTGCACGGGCATACCCGGCGCGGAACTCGGCGAAGCGGGTGTCGGAGCCAGCAAACAGCAGCCCCAGCGCCTGCCGCACGTCCTGTACATTCCGCTCGGTGAGGGTGGTCTCTTTGGCGTCCAGCACCTCATCCAGGGTCGCCATCAGCCCTGAGAGGGGCCGCAGCCACTGGAAGGCGGGATCATTGACCACCAGGGAGTACAGCGCAAAAGGTCCCTTGACCGGGCCGTGCAGGAACTCGTACTCGCCCCGCGCGAAATCAAGCAGCGCCGAGTGGAAGTGCCGCAGTGCTGCCGCGAGCGCCGTGAGCTTGTGCCGAACCGCGGTGTCTGGAGCCGTCATGGGGAGAGGGTAGCAGGGGAAAGATCGGGGATTGGAAGCTCAGGCGCTCGTCTTCTCCCGGCCTGTTACCCTGACGCATGACCACCAACCTGCCGGAGCTTGACGGCACGGTGAACCTCGCAGACCTCGAGGCCATCGGAAAAAGCCGCCTGGACCAGGGCGCGCTGGAGTACTACGCCAGCGGGGCAAACGACGAGGTGACGCTGCAGGAAAACCGCGCGGGCTTTCGCCGCCTGCGCCTGCGCCCCCGCGTGCTGGTGGACGTCTCGGACGTAGACACCCGGACGGAGGTGCTGGGCCTACCCCTGAGTTTCCCGGTGGGCATCGCGCCAAGCGCCTTTCACGGCCTCGCCCACCCGGACGCCGAACTCGGCACCGCGCGGGCGGCGGCTTCAAAGGGCAGCCTCCTGACGCTCTCGACCTTCAGCAACACGCCCATCGAGGCGGTGGCGGCAGCTGCCCCCGGGCGGTTCTGGTTTCAGCTCTACCTCTACACCGACCGTGAGGCGAGTGCAGACATCATTCGCCGGGCCGAGGCGGCAGGAGCGCGGGCCCTTGTCCTGACGGTGGACACGCCCTTTGTGGGCCGCCGCGAGCCCAACGAACGCCACCGCTTCGCCCTGCCGCCGCACCTGAGCGTGCCGAACGCCGGAAGCCGCGAGCAACTCACGGCCCTGGAATCCGCGTCGGGATCGCAGCTCGTCATGACCCCACGCCTCAAGGCGGGGGCTTGTGTCTGGACTCCACCGCAACTCCGAGTACCTTTGCAGGCGTGCGGCTTTGGTTTCAGCGTCCGACACATCTCGCCCAGCAGACCCAGCGTGCGGGTCTGCGCTTTCGGGGCGACTGGGGGTGCATGACAAACACCCCGTGCTGGCCCAGTCTTGCCGGACCAGCAATGCCCTGAGTCCCACGTTCCTTGCCCCCACCAGGTCGGCATGCAACGAATACCCGCAACTCTCGCAGACGAACATCAGTCCCTTTTGAGGCCGGTTGCCCTGAGAGCAATGGCCGCATTGGGGGCAGGTTTGCGAGGTGTAGTGCGCGTCCACCTTCACCACCACGCTCCCGACAATCGGCGCTTTGTACGCCAGAAAGCCCAGCAACTCGGCGTAACTCCAGCGCGCACGGCGGCGGTTCGCCTTCCTCTGCTTCTCGGAACTGCCCTTCCGGCTGCGCCGTTCGGTGCGTTCACGCGCTCCGGTCAGTTCCTCGATGCCGATCAAAGCCTGGGGGAAGGAACGAAGGATTTGGGCGGAAAGCGAGTGGTTGGTATCAGCAATAAACCGTCTTTCCCGGCCCGACAGCGCCACAAGACGGCGCACGGCGGAACGGGTGCCTTTTTGCTGAAGCGACTTGCGGGCTTTCGCGTACCGCTCCGCTTGGCGAAGCGTCTCCTTGCCCGATTTGAAGAAGGCTTGATTGGAGGTGCTGCTTGCCACGGCGAAATACCGCATCCCCACGTCCACGCCCACCACCTGCTTATGGGTGGAAGGCTCCGGGTCGGAGAGTTCGATACTCAGCGGGACAAGCAAGAAGTATTGCTTCTTGCGCTTGTCGTACCAGAGCTTGCCCGCACCGACTTCAGCACCTTGTGCGATGTATTCCAGGTGCTTGGCGTACCCCTCGTAGGAAAGCACCAAGCGGCCTTGCAGCGTGGAAATGCTCACCCGTTGGCCGCTCTTGAACGAGTAGTCGCGCCCGTACTGGTAGCTGAGGGTGCGAGAGACGAACTTTGGCGGCGCGTCGAGACCCTTATACCCGCGGGCTTTGGGGTTGCGCTCCCGTGCGGCCTTCGCTTGCTTCGCCCGCGTCCAGAGGGTCTTGTACGCCGCCCCAACGGCGCGCGGGACAGAGCAGGCCATCTGAGCGCCCAACCCGAACCGCTCCCGGAGGGTGGCGTACACCTCCTTCTGAATCTTGGCCTGATTGGAGCTTTTGCCCATCTCAAAGGCCACTTGCGACGTGTAGTTCAGCGCGTCCCGATAGCTCAACGTCACCGCGTCCAGGGCGGCTTTCTGCTCCCTGGTGTGGTTCAGCTTGAGCTTGGCGGTCAGCGTCAACTTCACAGAAAGGGTTTAACATGCGAGCTGGTGAAAACCTAGGCCGCTTCGCGGCGCTCCGGTTCCTCCCCAGCCCTAAAGGGCGGGGCTTCCCCGGAGCATTTCGGTGAACTATTTCCAGGGCCTGGTTGACCCGAGTGTCCGCTGGAAAGACCTCGCCTGGCTGCGCGGGCTCACCGCCCTGCCCATCGTGCTGAAGGGCATTCTGACCGCAGAGGACGCTCTGCTCGCCGCCCACCACGGCTGTCACGTCTGGGTCAGCAACCACGGGGGACGGCAGCTGGATACCGCCGTGAGCAGCATCGAGGCGCTGCCGGAGGTGGTCGACGCGGTGGGGGACCAGGTGGAAGTCTACCTCGACGGCGGCGTAACGCGCGGAACAGACGTGCTCAAGGCGCTTGCCCTCGGGGCCCGCTGCGTCTTCCTGGGCCGCGCGGCGCTGTGGGGGCTGGCCGCGGGCGGTGAGGCGGGCGTGCGCCGCACCCTCGACCTGCTGGAAGGAGAGGTGCGGCTGGCCCTGGCGCTGTGCGGCAAGCAGAACCTGAGCCAGGTGGGGCGGGATCTGGTGCGGCGGTAAAGCTCAGCGCGGGGTGACCAGAGCTGCACGCTTTGGCCGGCCCACCCCATTGCGGTGGACCGCAGACAACCCCGACCAGCGGGAGAGGCAAAGCCAGTTGGTCTCAGGCCGCCTCTTTCTCCTTTTTTCGTGTTCGGCGTGTCCGCAGCGCCTTTTCACTCTCCAGCATCCGCTTCAGCGCGGCCTCGCTGCGGCTGAGGCCCTCCAGCTCCGGCTCCTCACGGCCCGCGCGCGGTTCGTAGTCGTCGAGCACCTTGCCTTCCTGGTAGCGGTCGAAGATCACCGGGCAGATGTAGCTGCCCCGCGTGACGGCAGGCGTGTTGCCCAGGTCGGTGGCGACGAACTTCACGCATTCCACGATGGTCTTGCGGGCCTGGCGGTCGGATTCGGGCGCGCCCGCCTCGGCCAGAAACTCGGCGGCAAGCAGCGTGCCTCCCCAGGTGCGAAAGTCCTTGGCGGTGAAGGGGCCGATCACCTCCCGCAGATAGGCGTTGAGGTCCGCAGCACGGACGCGGGTGCGCTCGCCCTCGTCCACACTCTGGAAGAGCCAGGGGCCAGGCAGCGTGAGCAGCCGCTCGATGTTGGTCGCCAGGGTGCGGCTCCGGACCGTCTTCTCCTGAAGGATGGCGTGCTTGCCCCGAAAGCGAAAGGTGATGTCCTGCCCCACGACCTTCACATGCCGCTGCCGCAGGGTGGAGAGGCCGTAGGTCTTGTGCGCGCGGGCATAGGCGTCGCTGCCCACGCGGAAATGCGCGACGTGCAGCAGCCGGGTCATCACGGCGAGCACCTTGCGCCGGGGCAAGCCGGAGAGACGCAGGTCCGCTGCCGTCACCGTGCGCAGGGTGGGCAACACGCCCGCAAAGCGCGCCAGCCGTTGCCACTTTTTGAGCGCGCCCGCCTGCACGAAGTCCGGGTGGTAGCGGTACTGGAGCCTTCCCGCAGCGTCGCGGCCAAAGGCCTGAAGTTCTGCGTCCGGATCGGGCGAGACATACACGTCCGTGTAGGCGGGCGGCACCGCGAGCGAGGCGATGCGGGCCAGGCCCTCCGGGTCGGTGTACTCGGTGCCATCCGGCCAGAAGTAGCGGAACTCGCCGGGTTTATTTCCCTCGCGGCGCAGGTACTCCTCGTGGAGAAGGTCGGTCCGTCCCGCCATCACGCCACCTCCGGCTCGGCGGGGAGCTGCCAGTCGATGGGCGTCTCGCCCGCCTCCTCCAGCGCCGCGTTGATTCGGCTAAAGGGCCGTGTTCCCCGGAATTTCGCCACGCTGAGGGGGCTGGGATGGGCGGACTCAAGGACCACGTGCTGCGGGTTGGTCACCAGTTTGGCCTTTTTGCGGGCATACGCGCCCCACAAGACGAACACCACCCGGGTGGGCTTCTCGTTCACGGCGCGCAAAATCGCGTCGGTAAAGCTTTCCCAGCCCTTCCCGGCGTGGCTGTTCGGCTCACCCTGCCGGACCGTGAGCACGGCGTTGAGCAGCAGCACGCCCTGCCGCGCCCAGGACACCAAAGAGCCGTGTCTGGGCGGCTTGAACCCCACATCCTCCTGCAACTCCCGGTAGATGTTCTGGAGGCTGGGAGGCACGCGCACTCCGGGCCGCACGCTGAAACTCAGGCCGTGCGCCTGCCCCCTTCCGTCTGGTGTGGTCCCGTGGTAGGGATCCTGGCCGAGGATCAGCACCTTCACTCGGGCATAGGGCGTCAGGCGCAGCGCGCTGAACAGGTCTTCGGGCGCCGGATACACCGGGCCGGCTTCCCGCTCGCGCTCCACAAAGGCCCACAGGTCGCGGAAGTAGGGCTTGCTCGTCTCGCCCCGCAGCACCTCGTCCCAGTCGCCGGGGAGGTGAACGGGGGCGGGCCGAAGAGGGGAACAGGGTCACTCATGGGTTCCCTTCAGTCTTCCGCGCCGGGCAGGGAAGGCCCTTTCGGCTCAAGGAACGCTCAAGCGGTCAGCAAGAGGGCGAACACCTGAATTGGCGTTCACCCTCTCTCGCTGACCGCTGAAAGCTTCCTACACCCCCAACCGTCCCGCCGAGGCCTTGAGCACCGGCGAACCGTTCGCGCCCTCAAAGGCGTCAATCTCCTCGATGAAGCGGTCAAAGAGGTAGCGGCTGTCGTGCGGCCCTGGGGACGCTTCCGGGTGGTACTGCACCGAGAAGACCGGGTAGCGGCTGTGGGCCATGCCTTCCAGCGTGCCGTCATTGAGGTTGACGTGGGTGGCCACAAACGCCCCGTTCGGGATGGAATCGATATCCACCGCGTAGCCGTGGTTCTGTGAGGTGATCTCCACATTACCGGTGAGCAGGTTCTTGACCGGCTGGTTGCCTCCGCGGTGCCCGAACTTCATCTTAAAGGTGCGCCCGCCCGCCGCCAGGCCCAGAATCTGGTGACCCAGGCAGATGCCGAAGGTGGGCAGCAGCCCCATCAGTTCCCAGGCTGTCTTGTGCGCGTACTCCAGCGGGGCGGGATCACCCGGGCCGTTCGACAGAAAGAGGCCGTGGGGCTGAAGGGCCATGATCTGCGCCGGGGTGGTGTGTGCCGGAACCACGATGGGCTCGATGCCCACTTCTGCCAGCCGCTCGATGATGGTGTGCTTGATTCCAAAGTCCATCAGCACCACGCGCTTGCCGTGGCGCAGGGTCGGGAAGGCATAGGGCAGCGGCGTGGTGACCTCGCGGGTCATGTCGTGCCCATCGATGTCCTGATGGTCGCGAGCGCGCTGAACATACACCTGTTCCTCGGCGGGCGTGAACTCGCCGTAGGGGTCTTCGGGGTGCGTGTAGGAGCGGTGGGCGATCACACCCTTCACCACGCCGCCCGTGCGCAGGCGGCGCACCAGCGCCCGGGTGTCGATGCCCTGAATGCTCACCACGCCGTACTGCTGCATAAAGGCTTCCAGCGACTGCTGCGCGCGGTGGTTGGAGTACTCGCTCGAGAACTCACGGGAGATAAAGCCTCGCACGTACGGCTTGTTGCTCTCCATGTCGTAGATCGCAACCCCATAGTTGCCCACGTGCGGGTAGGTGATCGTCACGATCTGCCCGTTGTACGAGGGATCGGTCATGATCTCCTGGTAGCCGGTCATGGAGGTGTTAAAGACGACCTCCCCGACCGTCTCCCCGCGGTGCCCAAAGGCGTAGCCGCGGTACACCGTGCCGTCTTCGAGCGCCAGAATCGCGCGTTCTTTCCGAATCATAGGGACCTCCATTCGCGCCTCACGGGACGCGTTTTATGGCGGAAGCTGTCAGCGGTCAGCCGTCAGCTTTCAGCCACAGAGCTTAGCAGGGTGTTTGGAGACGCGCGGTGAAGGCGGCCAGCATTCGCTTGATCTCCTGGGTCTGAGCGAGGAGGTCAGCAGCGGCTTGCGGCGGGAGACAGCCGAAATCGCGCGCCAGCACAAGCAGAGATTCGGTTTCGCCCGCAACGGCGAAGTCAGCCCAAACCGCTTCTCCAAGGGGAAGGAACCGCCGACCGGGTCGACCGCCAGCGTCAACGGACGCGCCCTCGGCCACATCGCAAGCGAACGAACATCACGCACCCAAACGTCCTACGGACCGCTGACCGCCGACAGCTCCTTGAACATCGCAATCTCGTTGCAGTTCTCGAAGAAGGCGCAGCGCTGACACTCGCTCCAGACCTTGGGGTGAAGGTTCGTCTTTTCGATTCGGTGAAAGCCGCACTTCTCGAAAAAGCCCTGCTGGTACGTCCAGGCAAAGAGAGCGGGGAGGTCGATCTCCCGCGCTTCCCGCTCGCAGGCTTCGACAAGCTGCCGGCCCAGCCCACGCCCCTGCATGTTGGGGTGAACGGCGAGGCCACGCACCTCCGCCAGGTCGGCGGCGAGGAGGTGCAGACCGCAGACGCCCGCCAGACCACCCGGTTTTCCCTCGTGCGCCTCTGCCATCACGAGGTGAAAGTCCCGAATGGTCTCGGCCAGCAGCGCCCGCGAGCGCACCAGCATCAGGCCCCGCGCCGCCCAGTAGCCGATCAGCTCGTGAATGGCCCCGATGTCCGAGAGCCGAGCTTTGCGCCCATACAGTGGGGCCTGCGGGTGCAGGTCGGGAACAGCGATGGAATCGAGGGAGAGGAGGGTCATCGTCTCTCCCCCTGTACGCGGAGCGAACGAGCCGCGCGGCATTCAGCGGCGACGCCGCACGGCCTGCGCTCCCTTTGCCGTGCTAGGCCCGGCTGACCTTTTGGTCGAGCGGCCGCATCCAGGTGGTGCCGCCGGGCCGCTCGCTGCGAGCGCGGTACGCCTGGATCTGCGGAGCACCGGGCACCTCGCCCATCACCACCGCAAGGGGCACCTGCTGAAAGCCGAAGCTGCTCCAGTCGCCACCCTTGCTGAACATGTAGAGGGCGCGGTCGCCCCGGGCCTGGGCATACTCCACCGCGCTCATCACCAGACGGCGACCCAGCCCCTGCCCCCGCGCGGAGGGCACAACTGCCGCGCCACGCAGCAGGGATGCGCCGTCCCCATGCTCCAGGCCGATGGCCCCCACCGCCTGTCCGCCGCGCTCCAACACCCAGTAGGTGGTGCCGGGGGCGAGGGCTTCCTCGGTCTCCAGCCCGGCCTCGTGGAAGATGCGGCAGACCGTGTCCTTGTCCTGGGGACCAGCGAGGCGAATCTGAATGTTCGAATCGGTCATGGGTATGCCCTCCGGGTTCGGTCGCGCCGGGATCGCCCGCGCGGACGTCCGGCACGGCTGGATGTTGCGTGCGCGCAGCATAGCGCAACCCGGCCCCGCTCAAGGCCACAATGTCTTCAGTCACCTCCCCCCTCCTCTCCAGCCGCGTGGAGCGTTCGCTTCCACGCCTGCTCCTGCGCGATCCAGCCCTTGAGAACGCCGCTTCTTACCTGCGGCACGTCCGGCAGTGCGGCGGCGATCTCTTCGGCGCTCACCGGCGCGAAGCCGAAGCGCCGCCAGTAGCTTCCCGCCTCCTGCGAAAAGAGGTACACGGTGCGGTCACCCCGCAGGGTGGCGTACGTGAGGGCCGACTCGACAAGCGCTCGGCCCAGGCCCTGGCCCCGCGCGTCCGGCACCACCGCCGCCGAGCGGATCAGCGAGGCCCCCGCGCCGTGTTCCAGGCCGATGCAGCCGCCCGGCACACCGTCGAGTTCGGCAATCCAGTAGGTGCTCATCTCCGGGGTCACGCTGGAGGTGTGCAGGCCGCAGCGCGTCAGCAGGTCAAGGATGAGGGGAAAATCGGCGGGCGCGGCCTGCCGCAGTTTGACGTGCATGTCAGTCAGGGTCATTTCGGAGGCCTCCTTGGGGGCAGAGTTCAGACAGTGTCGGGGGGAAAGGGTTCGGGACGGCGTTGCCGCTCGGCCTCCCGCGCCGCCTCCTTGAGGAAGTACCGCAGGCCCACCCCAGCACTCGCGTCCGTGTTCCAGCGGGGAATGACGTGCAGGTGAACGTGCGGGATGTGTTGTCCGCCCGCCGGAAAGACGTTCCAGCCCACCGTATACCCGTCGGGGCGAACGGCGGCGTCCAGGTGCGCCCTCACCTCGGCGAGCAGGGCGTGGGTCGCGGCGACCTCCTCGGGCGTGAGGTCGAAGACAGTGGCGCAAGGCCGCTTGGTGACGATCAGGCCGGAAAAGGGCAGGCCGTCACTGTAGCGGCTGTCCTGGATATAGACACACAACTCGTGTTCGAGTGTCAGCTCTCCGCCCGCAAAGTCGGCTCGGGTGGAGAGCGGGTTCTCGTCCGGGTGAGCGAGCCAGTACGCCCATTCCTCCTCACGCTTGCCCAGGAGGGTCCCGTCCAGGTTCACGGTCACCTTCACGAGAGCGCCGCCTTTGCCAGTTCCACCTGCTCGCGCACCCGTTCGGGCGCCGTGCCGCCGTAGCTCTGGCGAGCCTTGACGCTCTCCTCCACGGTGAGCGAGCGAGCCACGTCGGCATTCAGCAGCGGGTGGGCCGCGCGCAACTCCTCGTCGGTCAGGTCCCAGAGCTGCCGCCCCGTCCGGCTGGCGAGGCCAACCAGCCCACCCACCACCTCGTGTGCCTCGCGGAAGGGGACCCCCGAACGGGCGAGGAAGTCCGCAAGGTCGGTGGCCGTAGAAAAGCCGCGCGCCGCCGCCGCTTTCGTCACTTCCGCGTGCCACACCGTCTTCGGCAGCATGTCGGCGTACAGCCGCAGCACGGTGGCGAGGGTGTCGTAGGCGTCAAAGACCCCTTCCTTGTCCTCCTGAAGATCCTTGTTGTAGGCGAGCGGCGTGCCCTTGACCACCGTCAGCAGGCCCATCAGGTGGCCGAAGACGCGGCCTGCCTTGCCCCGCGCAAGTTCGGCCACGTCGGGGTTTTTCTTCTGCGGCATAATCGAGGAGCCGGTCGTGTGCGAATCGGGCAGCGTCAGAAAGCCGAATTCAAAGGTCGAGTACAGAATCAGCTCTTCGGAGAGGCGCGAGAGGTGGGCGGCGAGAATCGCACCGGCCGCGAGGAACTCGAGGGCGAAGTCGCGGCTGCCCACCCCGTCCAGGCTGTTCGCTGTCGGGCGAGCAAAGCCGAGCGCCTGGGCGGTGAGGTGGCGGTCAATCGGCCAGGGCGTGCCGGCCAGGGCCGCACTGCCCAGCGGCGACTCGTCCATGCGGGCGGCGGCGTCGCGGAAGCGGCCCTCGTCGCGCTCCAGCATCGCGGCATAGGCCATGAACCAGTGCGAGAGCAGAATGGGCTGCGCCACCTGAAGGTGCGTGTAGCCCGGCAGGAGAACGGGCTGACCACCGTCCGAGGAGAGGTGCCGCTCTGCCTCCGCGACCATCACGGCCCGCAACGCCCGCGTCTTCTCCGCGAGATCAAGGGCGGCTTCCTTGGTGAACAGTCGAAAATCCACCGCCACCTGGTCGTTGCGGCTCCTGGCCGTGTGCAGCTTGCCCGCAACCGGCCCGATGCGGTCGCGCAGCGCAGCTTCTACGTTCATATGAACGTCCTCGCGGTCGAGCCGCCACTTGAACTCACCGGCGCGAATCTCGGCCAGGATGGCCCCTAGCCCCTCCTCGATCCGGGCCACCTCGTCCGGAGTCAGGATGCCGGTCTGTCCCAGCATGGCCACGTGCGCGAGCGATCCACGAATGTCCTGCTCGGCCAGGCGTTGATCGAAGGGGACCGACGCGTTAAAGAGCTCAACCAGGCGGTCGGTGGCTTCGGCAAAACGGCCACCCCAGAGTTTCTTGTCCTGTGTCTTGTGGGTCATAGGGTCCTTTGGAGCGCTTTCACCAGCACCACGGGGGGCGGGCTCTGCGGATTCGCGTGGGCGTACACTGCCCCCTCGTCCACGCGGTAGCCCAGGCGTTTGTAGAAAGGCAGCACGGCGAGGTTGTACGCACTGACGGCAAGCAGCAGGCGGGCATAGCCTCCACGGACCGCGAGGTCCTCCACTGCCCGCACCAGCGCTGTGCCGATGCCCTGGCCGCGCACTTCGGGACGAGTCGCGAGCTTGTTCAGGGTCAGCGTCTGTGGGCCGTCCGGTCGCCAGCCCACACAGCCCACGGCCTCCCCGTCCTGCCACGCGAGGAACCCTCCCCCCTGCCCCAGGCTCCAGGCCACGTCCTCGACCCGGGTCCGGCTCCAACTGGAGCGGGGGTCCATACCCGCCGCCATCATCACGGCGTGGAAGGCAGGAGCGTCGGCGGGGAGGGCGGGGCGCAGGGTCAAGGTCATCGTGTACGCTCCAGGGTCAGGGGCCTCCGGTGGACGTGCCCCGGCACCGTCATCTTCAAACCGTCTCGACTTCCTTCGGTGCCGACTTGGCGTCCACCCGCGCCTGCACCCGCATCCGCAGGGCATTCAGCTTGATAAAAGCCCCCGCGTCGTGCTGGTTGTAGTCGCCGCCCGCCTCAAAGGACACGAGGTCTTTGTCATACAGGCTGCGCGGCGCCCGGCGACCGACCACGATGCAGTTCCCCTTGTAGAGTTTCAGGCGAGCGGTGCCGGTGACCGAGCGGGCCACGTGATCGAAGTACACCTGAAGCGCCTCGCGTTCAGGGGCAAACCAGAAGCCGTTGTAGACGAGCTCGGCGTACTTGGGTGCGAGCTGGTCCCGCTGGTGCAGCACCTCGCGGTCGAGGGTCAGGCTCTCGACGGCGCGGCGGGCGTGGTAGAGCAGCGTGCCGCCGGGCGTCTCGTACACGCCGCGCGACTTCATGCCCACGAAGCGGTTCTCCACGAGGTCAATGCGGCCCACGCCGTGGCGCCCGCCGATCTCGTTCGCCTTCGCCAGCAGCGCGGCGGGCGTCAGGCGCTCGCCACCGATCGCCACCGGATCACCGTTCTCAAACTCGACCTCGACGTATTCCGGCTCGTCGGGCGCCTCCTCGGGGCTGACGGTCAGCTTGAACATGTGGGCGGGCGGTTCCGCCCAGGGGTCTTCGAGGATGCCGCCCTCGTAGGAGATGTGCAGCAGGTTCGCGTCGGTGGACCAGGGGTCCTTTTGGGTGGTGGGCACCGGAATGCCGTGCTCGCGAGCAAAGGCTTCAAGGTCGGCACGGCCCTGGAAGTCCCAGTCCCGCCAGGGAGCGACCGTCACGATGTCGGGCTTGAGCGCATAGGCCGTCATCTCGAAGCGAACCTGGTCGTTCCCCTTGCCGGTCGCCCCGTGCGAGACCGCCACCGCACCTTCCTTCTCAGCGATCTCAATCAGTTTCTTGGCGATCAGGGGACGGGCGATGGAGGTGCCCAGCAGGTAGTAGCCCTCGTACAGGGCAGCGGCGCGAAACATCGGAAACACGTAGTCGCGCACGAACTCCTCGCGCAGGTCGAGCGCGTAGGCGGCCACCGCCCCGGTGTTCAGCGCTTTGACCCGCGCCGCTTCCACCTCATCCCCCTGACCGAGATCGGCGGTAAAGGCCACCACGTCGTAGTTCCGCTCCGTCTGGAGCCACTTGAGGATGATGGAGGTATCGAGGCCACCGCTGTACGCGAGGACGATCTTGTCTTTCTGGCCCTGCTGAACGTTCGCCATGCTGCATTCTCTCCTGTTTCTGGGGGGGCGCACCGAGACACACAGACACCCCGACGGGACGGGCCCGGCCTTTCCGTGAAGGGGAAGGCCGGAGCGTCAGCGTCGGGGAGTCAGGATCGGCATAACTGTATGGATATACGCTAGGTGCGTATAGCTATGCAGTAGGGTAGCAGCGCCGGGCAGGAGGGTCAAGGGAAACGTCCAGCATGGCAAAACCCCCGGCCACGCGGGACCGGGGGCCAGGAAGGCGCGGACCTTAGGGCAGCTGGTAGTTCACGCCCAGGCGCACGCCCGCGCCCAGCCCGATGCCCGAACCGGCGTTCGATAGGGCGATGGCCGGGCCGATGTTGCCTTCCACGAACACGCCGAGAGGGCCGCCCACGTTGTAGGCCAGGCCGCCCAGCACGTGCGGATACGCAGAGACGCCCGTCACCGAACCCAGCGAGGCGTTCACCCCCAGGCCGAAGCCGTAGTAGGGGTTCAGGCCGCCGAAGTTCTGGTTGCTCGCGTTGCGCAGATAGGCGACCTCACCGCCCAGGGCGAGCGAGCCGCCCCGGAAGAGGTTAAGCGCGCTGAGGTTGAGCCCGTAGCGCACCGCAGCGTCAGCCGTCAGCTCCGAGCGGTAATAAATCCCAGCGTCCGTGCCGATGTATCCGCCCACGGCATCCGCAGCGGCAGAGGAAACGGCGGAGAGGGCCAGCAGTCCGAGCAGCGTCTTCTTCATAGCCGGATCATAGACAACCTTGAGGAGCAGATGTCAGAGAGGCACCTTTACAGCTTGCGGGGTTGCCTTTGACCTTCCCTTCATGCTGAGGAGGACTTGGCCCAACGGGCGAGGCGCGTCAGGGCCTCCTCGAGCTCCGTTCGCTCCTTGCAAAAGGCGAGGCGCAACAGCCCGGGGGGTAGGGCTGCTTTGGCGGCAAAGGCCCCAGCGGGAATGACGGCGACCCCTGCCGCCTCCAGCAGCGTCTCGGCGTTCCAGTCAGGGCGGCAGGCCATCAGGAAGTAGGTCCCGCCGGGGAGGTAGACCCGTGCGCCAAGCTCACGCAGGCCGTCCGCCAACAGAGCGAGCCGCGCCGCGTAGCCCTCCCGCAAGCCCTCGTAGAAGCCACTCTGACGCGCGACGGGCAGCGCCGCCGCAACCGCCGCCTGCAAGGGCGTGGGCGCGCAGAAGGAGGCCACCTGCCGAAGCCCCGCCAGATGGCCCGCCAACCCCGGTGGGCAGGCCACCCAGCCGACGCGCCAGCCCGTCGCCTCCAGCCGCTTGCCCGCGCTGCCCACCGTGAAGGTCCGCTCCGGTGCGAGCGCCCGCAGGCTGAGGGGCCGCTCCCCGAAGTACAGTTCGTCGTACACCTCGTCGGAAATCAGCCAGAGATCGTGCTCGCGGGCAAGGGCGACCACGGCTTTCAGTTCCTCTCGGGTCAAGACCCGTCCGGTGGGATTGTGCGGGCTATTGAGAAGTAGCGCCCGCGTGCGGGGCGTGACCGCCGCGCGCAGCTCATCCAGGTCCAGCATCCAGCCGTCCTCTTCTGGAAGGCGCAGCGGCACCGTGACGGGCGTTGCCCCCGCCAGCCGTGCCTGGGGCAGGTAGATGTCGAAGACGGGTTCGAGCATCAGCACCTCGTCACCCGGGCCGTAGAGGGCCTGAGCAAGCAGGGCCATCGCCTCCGTCGCGCCGGTCGTGACCACCACATCCGCCCCGTCCACCCCCAGATCGGTCCCCAGCGCGTCCCTCAGGATGGGAAGGCCCACTGGGGGCGCGTACTGGTCCAGGGTGCCCACCGCCCGCCGCGCGGCCTCCAGCAGGAAGGCAGGCGGGGCAGCGGAGGGAAAGCCCTGCCCGAGGTTGATCGCCCCGCGCTGCGCGGCGAGGCGGCTCATGCGGGCAAAGATGCTCTCCTGGGACGAGCGGGCACGCGGCACAAGGTCAGGCATGGGGGCAGTTTGGGCGCTGGGCGGCAAGAGCGCAGGGCGCGGGTCAGACAGGGCCCGGCGCTATCTTCCAGCGGTGTCCCCCTTCCTGCGCGGCCTGACCCTGGGCCTCTCCCTCATCGTCGCCATCGGGCCGCAGAATGCCTTTGTGCTGCGGCAGGGGCTGGCGCGGCGTCACGCGCTGCTCGCCGCGTTGGTCTGCTCGCTGGCGGATACGTTGCTGATCTCGTTCGGGGTGTTGGGCGTCGGGGCCTTTCTCGCGCAGAACCGGGCCCTGACGGGACTAGGAACGCTGGCGGGGGCGGCCTTTTTGCTGTGGTACGGGTGGCGATCCTTTCGGGCAGCGGGGCGGCCCGGCACGCTGGAGACGGGGGGGCAGAGCGTGGCCTCGCCCCGAGCCGTCGTCGCCACCGCTGCCGCCTTCAGCCTGCTGAATCCGCACGCCCTCCTCGATACGGTCGTGCTGATCGGCGGGGCAAGCGCGGGCCTGGGTGGGGAGGGACGCCGCGCCTTTCTCGTGGGAACGGTCCTCGCCTCCTGGGGGTGGTTTTTTGGCCTCGCGCTCGCCGGGCAGCAGCTGGCGCCGCTGCCGCGCACGCCACGCGCCTGGCAGGTGCTGGACGTGCTGGTGGGGCTGATGCTGTGGGGGGTGGCCGCGGGACTGCTGCGAAGCTGGCTGGCGGGAGCCTGAAGCTGCATAACCTTGCAACCCCTCCCCTCCCCCATCCGTGCCATACTGAGGACTCGGAATGCCCAAGCGTACCGACCTCCAAACGATTCTGATCCTCGGCAGCGGCCCCATCCAGATCGGGCAGGCGGCCGAGTTCGACTATTCGGGCACACAGGCCCTCAAGGCGCTGAAAAAGGAGGGGTACCGGCTGGTGCTGGTGAACAGCAACCCGGCGACGATCATGACCGACCCCGACCTCGCCGACGCCACGTATCTGGAGCCCCTCACGCCCGAGTTTGTCCGCAAAGTCATCGAGAAGGAGCGGCCCGACGCCCTGCTGCCGACCCTGGGCGGCCAGACCGCGCTCAACCTCGCCATGGAGCTGCACGCGAACGGCACGCTAAAGGAATTCGGCGTGGAGCTGATCGGCGCGAATGCCGAAGCCATCCACAAGGGCGAAGACCGCGAAGCCTTTCAGGCGGCCATGAAAAAGATCGGCGTGGAGACGGCGCGCGGCAAGATGGTCCACTCCATGGAGGAGGCGATCGAGTACCAAAAGGAAATCGGCCTCCCCATCGTGATCCGGCCCTCCTTCACGCTGGGCGGCACGGGGGGCGGCATCGCCCACACCTACGAGGACTTCCTGAAGATCACGGAGGGCGGCCTGCGCGACAGTCCGGTGCACTCCGTCCTGCTCGAAGAAAGCATCCTGGGCTGGAAGGAATACGAGCTGGAGGTGATGCGCGACCACGCCGACACGGTGGTCATCATCACGAGCATCGAGAACTTCGACCCGATGGGTGTGCATACGGGGGACAGCATCACGGTGGCCCCGGCGCAGACCCTCAGCGACGTGGAGTACCAGCGCCTGCGCGACCAAAGCCTTGCCATCATC
Source organism: Deinococcus sp. YIM 77859 (assembly GCF_000745175.1). Classification (NCBI taxonomy): domain Bacteria; kingdom Thermotogati; phylum Deinococcota; class Deinococci; order Deinococcales; family Deinococcaceae; genus Deinococcus; species Deinococcus sp. YIM 77859. The sequence goes on along the minus strand of NZ_JQNI01000002.1, from coordinate 2,210,889 downwards.
CGCGAGATCGGTGTGGATACGGGCGGCTCCAACATCCAGTTCGCGGTCAACCCGAAAGACGGACGGGTGATCGTGATCGAGATGAATCCGCGCGTCAGCCGTTCCAGTGCGCTCGCGAGCAAGGCGACCGGCTTCCCGATTGCCAAGATCGCGGCGCTGCTGGCGGTGGGGTACCACCTCGACGAGCTGCCCAACGACATCACCCGCGTGACGCCCGCCGCCTTCGAACCCACGATTGATTACGTCGTCACCAAGATTCCGCGCTTCGCCTTCGAGAAGTTCCCCGGCACGCCGGACGCGCTGGGCACCCAGATGCGCAGCGTGGGCGAGGTGATGGCGATTGGCCGCACCTTCAAAGAAAGTCTGCAAAAGGCGCTGCGCTCGGTCGAGGCGGACGTGCGCGGCGCCTATGCCGAGATGACGACCGAGGAGCTGCGCGGCCTGCTGTACGGTAACCCCCGCCGCCTCGAAGCCGTGATCGAGCTGCTGCGCCGGGGCGAAGACGTGCAGGCCCTCCACGACGCCACGAAGATCGATCCCTGGTTTCTCTCGCAGATTCAGGAGATCGTGGACGCCGAGAAGGAAATCCTCGAGCTGGGCCCCATCGCGGAGTGGAAGTATGAACTCTGGCGCGAGGTCAAGAGATTGGGCTTTTCTGACGCGCGGATCGGGGAGCTGGTGGGGCTCTCCGAACTCGAAGTGCGGGCGCTGCGCAAGGCCGCCAAGGCCACGCCCGTCTACAAGACGGTGGACACCTGCGCCGCCGAGTTCGAGGCGTACACGCCCTACCACTACTCTACCTACGAGTGGGAAGACGAGGTCACACCCACCGACAAGCCCAAGGTGGTGATTCTGGGAAGCGGTCCTAACCGCATAGGGCAGGGGGTAGAGTTCGACTACGCGACGGTTCACGCCGTGTGGGCGCTTCAGGAGGCTGGCTTTGAAACCATCATGGTCAACTCGAACCCCGAGACGGTGAGCACCGACTACGACACCGCTGACCGCCTGTACTTCGAGCCGCTGACCTTTGAAGACGTGATGAACATCGTCGAGCACGAGAAGCCTGTGGGTGTGATCGTGCAGCTTGGCGGACAGACGCCGCTGAAGCTGGCGCGTCGGCTGGCCGAAGCGGGTGCGCCCATCATCGGCACCTCCCCGGAAACGATTCACCAGGCCGAAGACCGCGCCTCCTTTGGCGCCCTGTGTGAACGCCTGGGCCTGCCGCAGCCCAGAGGCAAGGTGGCCCAGACGCCCGAGCAGGCCCGCGAGCTCGCCGCCGAACTCGGCTTCCCGCTGATGGCCCGCCCCTCCTACGTCCTCGGGGGCCGCGCCATGCGAACGGTGCGGAGCATGGAGGAACTGACCACCTATCTGGACGAGGTGTACGCCGCCGTCGAGGGGCAGCCCAGCATCCTGCTTGACCAGTTCCTGGAAGGGGCGCTTGAACTCGATGTAGACACCCTCTGCGACGGTGAAACGGCTGTGGTGGCGGGCATCATGGAGCACGTCGAGGCCGCCGGTGTCCACTCCGGTGACTCGGCTTGTGTGCTGCCCCCGGTCACCCTCTCCCCTGACCTGCTCGCCCGGGTGAAGGCCGACACCGAACGCCTCGCCCTCGAACTCGGGGTCAGGGGCCTGATGAACGTGCAGTGGGCGATCAAGGACGGCGTGGCCTACATTCTCGAAGCGAATCCGCGCGCCAGCCGTACCGTGCCCTTCGTCTCCAAGGCTGTCGGCCACCCGCTCGCCAAGTACGCGGCGCGCCTCGCCGTAGGACACACGCTGGCACAGATCGGCTTCACCGAGACGCCCACACCGGGCATGTACTCGGTCAAGGAAGTGCACCTGCCCTTCCTGAAGTTTAGGGGCGTGCTCCCGGTGCTCGGCCCGGAGATGAAGAGCACGGGCGAAAGCATGGGGATCGACACCGATCCGTATCTGGCCTTCTACCGCGCTCAACTCGGGGCCAAGAGCAACTTGCCCAGGGAGGGCACGGCGCTCCTCCTCGGTGATGGGCTGGACGACGTGGCCGCCACGCTGGAGAGCGCGGGGCTGCGGGTGATCCGCGAGCAGGAGGAGGGCACCTTGCCTGACCTCCTCATCGACGTGACCGGCTCGCCCCTGCTGCGCACGGCGCTGGAGCGTGGGGTGCCCATCGTCAGCACCCGCGAAGGCGCGGCGTGGACCGCAAAGGCCATCGCCGCCGCACAGGGGAAGACGCTGGGCGTGCGGAGCCTTCAGGAGTGGCAGAAGCTGGAGCCCGTCGCCTCCTGAGCCGGGCTGGAGCGCGTAAAGAAGCGTTGCGCGTCGCGAGCAGGTAAAGGCCAGCTTGACGGCGGGCACACTTCACCCTTTTGGTCAGCGCCTACCCTCGGGGCATGACCAATCCGCAAGACGGAACGGGCAACGAAGCCGAGCAGATGCAGGAAGGCTACATCGAGCAGCAGGAGCGCTGGCGAGAGACCGGCAAGACCAGCGCGGGCGGCGCTGGGCAGACGAGCACGCCCGGCAACGACGAAACGGGCGCGGCCCTCCCGGAGGAAAGCTCGGGAACGCCTCCTCCCCTCCCCGACGACCAGCACACACCCGGGCGCTGAGCCCTCCGCACGAGGCACGGGCGGGGACGAGGCCGCGGACTGCTTCAGGTGCGTTTGACGCCCTCGTCAGCAGCCCTTCGGGTCCGTCGCCCGCCTTTGCTTTATTTTACAAAGTACTTTATTATAGATGCATGACCCTCTTCCCTCCCTCTTCTCCCGACAAGCTGCGCGTGGATATCTGGTCGGACATCGCCTGTCCGTGGTGTTACATCGGCAAGCGGCGCTTTGAACAGGCCCTCGCCAACTTTCCCGCACGCGAGCAGGTGGAGGTCGTGTGGCACGCCTTCGAGCTCGACCCCGCGGCTCCGGTGCGGAGCGCGGTGTCTGTACGTGACGGCCTGGCGCGCAAGTACCGGCGCACGCCCGAGCAGGCGCAGGAGATGCTGGACCAGATGACCCGCACAGCTGCCGGTGAGGGCCTCGACTACCACTTCGAGCGAGTTCAGCCCACCAACACCTTTCTGGCGCATCAACTGATTGCGCTCGCCCGGGAAAAGGGGCTTCAGGCGGCCATGGAAGAGCGCCTCTTCGCCGCCTACCTCACGGAGGGAAAGCTCCTGGGGGACCCGGAGGTGCTGGTGCAGCTGGCGCAGGACGTGGGCCTGGACGCAGACGAGGCGCGCTCGGCGCTGGCCAGCGGGCGGTACGCGCAGGCGGTGCGGCAGGACGAGGCGCAGGCGCAGGCCCTGGGGATCAGCGGCGTGCCGTTTTTCGTGCTGGGCGGCAAGTACGGGGTGAGCGGGGCGCAATCCGCCGAGGTCCTGCAAGCGGCCCTCGCTCAGGTCTGGCAGGAGACGCACCCTGCCCCCCTCACCCCGCTGGGACAGCCTGCTTCAGCCCAGGGCTGCGAGGACGGACAGTGCGCGCTGCCCGGTGTGGCAGAACGGAGCTGAATTCCCACAGCGTGTCTCCCTCTCCACTGACCCGAGGGGGGGCGCTTTTTGACTGCCCCTGCCGTCCCAAGACCAGGGCGAGGAACTTCAGCGGTCCCACAGGTCGCAGCGGTGTTCCTGGCGAAACAGGGTGGTCGGGGCGACGCGGCCTGGTTCCAGGGTCAGCACCTGGCCTTCAACCGAGTTGAAGGGCGGCCACTGCGGAAGGCCGAGGCCGTTGGGGTTACCGCTGCGGGCGAAGTTGGCCCAGTAGGCGCGGATAATGCGGGCCAAATCCGCCTGCAGGGGCGTGAACTGGGCGGGGTCCGCCAGACCCGTGAGGGGCGTGCCAAACACGCTGATCAGCTCGGCAGCGTGGTAGGCCCCGTACCGGGGAATGGTTCCGGTGGGCTTGAGCTGGGAGGGGGCGTTCCGGTCGCGAAACTCGTAGGCATACACCGGCATAAAGCGGGCAAGGGCGCGGGTGATGTCGTTCACCGGGCAGGCGAAGAGGCCATCTGTGACGAAGGCGGCGGCAGCCAGACCCACCGTGTCGTAATCGCGGCTGGCGTAGTGGACGAGAAGCCGCGGCGCATTCCAGCGCTCCAGCAGGGCGACGAGCGCCCAGTACTGCCACACGGGCAGGTCCCTTTCCCGGCCCAGCGGCGCGACAAAGAGCGTCCCCTCATCCAGGTTGCTGCCGATCAGGACGGGCACCCGGTTCACGGCTCCCGTCTGGAAGGCTTCCTGCGGCGAGCGGGGCAAAACCGCGTCACCATACACGGGCGGCAGGGCGACGGAGCCGGGGGCGCGGCGCCCCGGCACCTCGGTGGCCAGAAGCCGCTCGGCGGGCACGGCGCGCAGGCACGTGGCGTCCCCCTCGGGACAGCCCAGGGCGCGGGCGTAGGCGGCCCCCGTCTTCAGCGCATCTGCAACCGGCACCGTGTTGATCGCGGGGGTACACGGCCCGCTCTGGAGGATCGCCCGGTCGAAGAGGCCAGCGGCCCCCGGCGCGGCAAGCTGGTCACAGATGCTCATGCCGCCCGCCGACTCGCCAAACACCGTCACGTTGGCCGGATCCCCACCAAAGGCCGCGACGTTCTCGCGCACCCAGCGCAGCGCGGCCTGCTGGTCGAGGAGGCCGTAATTGCCGGTGGTGCGGCCCTCCAGCAGGCCCGGCGCGGCCAGAAACCCCAGGGGGCCCAGGCGGTAGTTGAGGGTCACGACGATAACGCCCTGCTCACGCGCCAGCACCCGCCCGTCGTAGTCGCTCCCCGCGCCGCTGCGAAAGGAACCGCCGTGAATCCAGACCATGACGGGAGCGCGTGTGGCACCGGCTGGCGCGTACACATTCAGGTAGAGGCAATCTTCACTCCCGCGAGTGCCGCCGCTTCCCAGCTGGCCCCGCTGAAGGCACACGTTTCCGGGCCGGGAGGCGTCGCGTTCTCCCACCCAGATGGGGGCGGGCTGCGGGGCCCTCCAGCGGCGGTCCCCCACGGGCGGCGCGGCGTAGGGGATCCCCTGCCAAACGCGCAGGCCGCTCGCCTCGCGGCCCACCAGGATCCCGGTCCTGACCTGGGTGCGAACGGGCGTGCCGGGAGCAGCGGGGGCGCGGCCTGAATGGTCGGAGGCAGGGCGGGCGCGGGGCCGTGGTGTCCTGAGCGTGCGCGACGGTGAGCAGCGCGGCGGTCAGCAGGCTGAGCGTGCGGAGCATGGCCCCAGCGTAGGGGAAGCGGCGCGGCGCTGTGTGGGGAAGGGGTTCAGGCGGGGTTGGGCGTCAAGCCGGGCTGAGCCGCCGGGCCCTCCTCGTCGGGCGGCGTAGGCACGCTGCCGTCCAGCGTGCCCCCCGCCAAAACCGTCTGGACGTCCTCGCCGGTCAGTGACTCGCGGGCCATCAGCGCGTCGGTCAGCCGGTGCAGGACGTGGGCGTGCTCGGTGAGCAGGGCGACCGCGCGTTCATACTGCGTGTTGAGGATGCGAGCGATTTCGGCATCCACGCGCTCGGCGGTGTGATCGCTGTACACGCCCTGCTGCGGCCCGTACCCCAGGTAGCCTCCGCTCTCCTGCGCGAGGGCGACCTGGCCCACATCACTCATCCCCCACTCGGTAACCATGCGCCGCGCGAGGTTCGTCGCCTGCTGAAAGTCGTTCTGGGCGCCGGTGGTGACCTGCCCGGTGGCCACCTCCTCGGCGGCATGCCCGGCTAGCGCCACACAGATTCGGTCAAGGAGCGCGGCGCGAGTGTGATGCATGCGGTCTTCCGGCGTATAGAGTGCCGCCCCCAGCGAGCGCCCGCGCGGCACGATGGTCAGCTTGTGCGCCTTGTCCGCGTGCGGGAGGAGTTGAGCAGCGAGGGCATGGCCGACCTCGTGGTAGGCGGTGACCTTGCGGTCGGCTTCCCGCACCACCAGACTGCGCCG